>NZ_JBIYSM020000011.1:0-92700 GCF_044759095.2 Brevibacillus soli | reverse complement strand
AAAAACGAAGCAACGGGGGCTTAGTTTGCTATTGCCAAAAAGGCCTGTTCTAAGTCACTTAGATTTTCAGGGTAGAAGCTACCAAGTCCTTTGCCTGCCTCTCTTCTCTCGTGAAAGACAAGCGAGTAATCCCACCCTCTGCCTGCTTTCCAATGTGGCTTAACTGAAACAATCGGTCCCAGAGTCTTTCCTGGTTAATCACATCGTACCCCCCTGTCACATGGGACATGTCTATCTCTTGCAGAATTTACTTGCTTGTTTTTTCCCCGTCTTCTTTCATTTGAAAGCGAAAATGACAGGTTCCCTCACGCAAGATATATTGGTCATGTACCACTTCAAAATTTGGATTGAATCCTCGTGCAATCGCCGGATCAATCATGTGACAATAGAGAATTCCATACTCTTCCATTCCGTCTTTTTTCCATTGTTCAGCAAATGCGCATTTTGTGAACGTTTGTTCGATTTCTTTCGGATGATAGATGGTTTCGTATTCAAAAAGCTCGCTTCGTCCCATATCATAGTTTGGCAGATAGTTTTCTATTTCATTTGGTTCACCGACTGCTGCTGCACGTCGGGCAATATCGCGTCCGCGTTCTTCCCCGAACGTGCGAACCCCTTCCATTACTGCTTCACGTCCTTCATCGCCAAAACGATCAACTACCGCTTTGGAAACATGAGCAAACAGTTTTGCCATGATCGCATACATCGATACCGGTTCCAATCGTTCTTTTTCTTCTTTGACGTCATGACTCATTTGAATACCCCTCTCTTTAGTGAATTCCTAAATAAATTTTTTGAATCATATCGTTGTTCCGCAATTCCTCAACCAACCCATGAGCAACCATTTCACCTGTTTCCAGCACATACCCACGGTGAGAAACGGAGAGAGCCATTTTGGCGTTTTGCTCCACTAATAGAATCGTGGTCCCTTCTTCGTTGATCTTTTTAATAATCTTAAAAATTTCCTTAACCAGGATCGGAGCCAGGCCCATCGAAGGTTCGTCCAGCAGAAGGAGCTTTGGTCTGGACATGAGAGCGCGACCAATCGCCAACATTTGTTGTTCGCCTCCGCTTAGAGTCCCGGCAAGCTGGTTCTTCCGCTCCTCAAGACGTGGAAAATATCGAAATACTTCCTGTATGTCATGTTGAATGCCATCCTTGTCTTTGCGAATGAATGCCCCCAAGCGCAAATTTTCAAGTACGGTCAATTCAGTAAAAACGCCACGTCCTTCCGGGACATGGGAGATTCCCATCTCTACAATTTTATGTGGATCCACTTTTGTAATATCGATCCCGTCGAAAAAAATGCTCCCTTCGTTTGGCTTTACAATCCCCGAGATACCGCGAAGCGTAGTACTCTTCCCGGAACCGTTCGTTCCAATCAAACTCACGACTTCGCCTTTTTTTATATTCATGTTAAGATTTTTCACTGCAGGTATCATTCCGTAGTGAATGGACAACCCTTTTATTTCCAACATATCCCTTTTCTCCCGCTCTGCCGTTATGTTGCCAATTCCTCTCCAAGGTAAGCCCTGATTACGTTGGGGTCATTCTGCACTTCCGCTCCGGACCCTTCGGCTATTTTTTCCCCGTGATCCAAGACTACGACGCGATCCGCGATACTCATGACCAAACGGATATCGTGTTCAATCAAAACGATCTCAATTTGAAACAATTGAGATATATGGCGGATCAGGTTCACCAAGTTTTGCTTCTCTGTGGAGTTCATGCCAGCAGCAGGTTCGTCTAGCAGCAACAATTGGCATTTGGTAACCAATGCTCGGGCAATTTCCAATAGGCGTTGCTCACCGTATGGCAAGTTTTTGGCATATTCGTTACTCTTTTTTTCAAGCCCAATGATCTTGAGTATTTCCCTACTCTCTTCCACGATTTTCGCGCGCTTTTCGTAAACCTTTTTCGAAGGAAAGAGGGACTCCCAGAGTCTTTCGGAGTTACAATCCCGATGAGCAACCAAGACATTCTCCAATACCGTCAAATTTTTAATCAGGCGAATGTTTTGGAAGGTTCTTGCAATGCCCATCTTTACTCGATCAGATGCTTTTACCTGGTTTATCTTTTTTTGTTGATAGAAGATGCTTCCTGAAGTGGGAGCATAAATTCCTGTGAGCAAATTAAACAATGTGGTCTTTCCGGCTCCATTCGGGCCAATCAGTGCAACGATTTCGCCTTTGTTTACATGAAAGTCGACTTGTTTTACCGCTGACAGACCTCCAAATTGAACGGATACTCCCTCTAGTTTTAACACCGGTTCCACGTCTCGGATCACCTCCTTGCCATACCATACATGTTGCGGTGTCGACGATTTTCTCCCCAAAATCCCGACGGTTTAAAAACCATCATGAGGACGATGGCTAGCCCGAGCAGCATCATGCGATAATCACTAACAAAGCGAAGCAGTTCCGGGGTGATCGTTAATATTGTGGCGCCTAGAATGGAGCCGGCAACCGTCCCCATTCCCCCTAAAATCACCATGGAGAGGATGGTTACAGAATCGAGATACTGAAACGTATCCGGGCTGATAAACGAAATGTAGGATGCCCAAAATGCTCCGGCAATTCCGGCAAAGAAAGCCCCGATTGTAAATGCCAGCAATTTCAGTTTCGCTGGACGTAATCCCATTGATTCCGCCGCAATCTCATCTTCGCGGACAACCAAAAGGCTTAACCCGATCCCGGAATGAACGATTCGATGAATAGCAAAGACTGTGATGACTACCAGAACCAAAATCAAGTAGTAATAATCCAGCTTTTGATGAAAGCTGTAACCAAACAATTCGGGAGAAGGAATCCCCGGAATTCCCATCGGACCTTTGGTGACATCGACCCAGTTTACAAAAATCAAGCGGACAATTTCACCAAAGCCCAAAGTAACAATTCCCAGGTAATCTCCCTTTAAGCGCATAACGGGACTGCCCAACAAGAGACCGAACCCCCCCGTGACGATCGCCGATATGGGCAATGCCAACCAAAAAGAAATTCCATAATTAACCATAAGAATAGAGGCAACGTACGCTCCTATTCCGTAAAAAGCTGCGTGTCCCAGCGCGAACTGTCCTGCGTAACCAACGATCACGTTAAGACTGAGCGTCAAAATGATATAGACACCGATCGTAATCACGATATGAACAAGATAATCATTGAATGATTGCAACCACAAGGGCAGTAGCAACAAAAAGACGGCAACCAACAGTTTTGCAATACTTGTTATTTTCACTGCTACCACCTACACTTTGTTGATCTCTTTCTTTCCGAGAATTCCCCTTGGTCTGATCATTAACACAAGAACAAGAATACTGAATGCAATGATGTCCTGATAACTGGAGGAAATATACGCAACGCCCAGGTTTTCGGTGATTCCAAGGATAATGCCGCCCAACAGAGCGCCTGGAATGCTTCCGATTCCCCCAAGAACTGCGGCCGTAAAAGCCTTTAGCCCTGCGGTATATCCCATCGTTGGGTACACGGCGTCATAATAGATGCTAACCATGATACCGGCACATGCGGCGAGAGCAGAGCCAATGGCAAACGTCAGCATGATCATCTTGTTGGTATCAATTCCCATCAGAGTGGCATTTGTAATGCTCTGAGAAGTGGCGCGAATTCCCGTTCCGATACGAGTATGGTGAACGAACAGATGCAGTCCGATCATTAAAGCGACGGATAAAATCAAAATAAAAATCTGTATGGAAGAGATCGTGACTCCCCCAAAGTTGAACGTTTTCCCTTCAAAAGCTTTGGGAAACGAGTGAGTTTCGGTGCCCCACACTTTTTGGGCAAAACTGGTCAAAAAAATCGAGACACCTACCGCACTAATTAATGGTACGATCCGGTCACTCATGCGAAGAGGCCGATAGGCAAAGCGCTCTATGATAATCCCAAGGACTGCGGTGACGACGGCTGCGCAAATCAAAGAGACAAAAAATGGAAGTTGGACGTTGCGAACGAAAAACAACCCGAAAAAACTCCCCATCATCAATATGTCGCCATGGGCAAAATTGACGATTTTAAGGATGCCATACACCATCGTATAGCCAAGTGCGATTAGCGCATAGATCAGTCCAATCGTAATTCCATTCACAAGCTGTTGTGATAACACAGAATTCCCCCCCCTTGGTAAATAACTTCGGGTAAGAGGGGAAATGCCTGTCTCTTACCCGAAGGCTTCTTACTGCTTATACGGTTGGAATTTCCCATCCTTCACAACAAGTCTCTCTGGTTCTTTAAGGACATCCCCGTTTGGATCAAAGTCATGGACGCCAGTAGCGCCTTTGTATCCTTTCAAAGTCGTGAGGTATTCTTTAATCGTTTCACGATTTGCCCCTTTTTGCTTGATGGCTTCCAAGACAATGGTAGTGGCATCAAATGTGTAAGCGGCATACGTTCCAGGTTCCTCGTTGTAAACTTTTTTATAAGCTTCTACAAATTCTTTGGTCTTCTCGTTTTGGCTGTTCGGGTTAAAGAAGCCGGGCAGCATTACTCCTTCAACGGCATCCCCGCCCAGTTTAATCAAAGCGTCAGAATATAAGGAATCGACTCCGATGAAACGAACATCCAGACCAAGTTGTTTTGATTGTTTGGCGATCAAAGCAGCTTCATTGTACAAGCCGCCAATGAACAGAAGTTCCGGCTGCTTTTCTTTGATCTTGGTCAAGATGGATGCAAAGTCTTTTGTTTGGCCGGCAACATAAGCTTCGTTTGCAACGATCTCAATGCCGTTTTCTTTTGCAGCTTTGCTGTACACATCGGACAAGCCTAAGCCAAAATCCGTTTGTTCATAAATAATGGCTGCTTTCTTGAAGCCTTCTTCTTTTGTCCAATCGGCGACATATTGTGCTTGAAAGGCATCTGTTGTAATCACACGAAAAGTATATTCCCCCGCATCGGTAACCTTCGGAGAACTGGAAGATGGTGATATCTCTACCATCTTGTTCTTGTTGTATATGGGAGCAGCGGCCAAGGTAGCCGAACTGTTAAAATGTCCGACGACCGCAAGAATCGACTTGTCGGATGCGAATTTATTTGCTGTATTTGCTGCCTCCTTGGGATCTCCCTTGTCATCTTGGATATCCAACTCTACCTTTTTTCCATTGATTCCGCCTGCATCATTCACCAGTTTGACTGCAAGTTCGGCTCCTTTTTTGAATTGTTCACCATATTCAGCCGAAGATCCTGAAAGAGGAGCGGCTAACCCTATTTTTACTGATTCGTTGTTACTTGAACCTGTCGTTGATGACCCTCCATTTCCACAACCAGTCACCAAGGCCGTCATCAAAGAGAAGACGGCAAATCCTTGCATAAACTTTCTCATGGTTTTCCTCCCCTAAGATGTTCGCTACGTCATTTCTTTCTCGAGAAAAGTGTATAAACCCATTTACTTACTCGGAATAAAATGAATTCTAACACTTTATAATTTTCATTTCAATATTTTTTACACCTTGGCGAAGTCCGCTGATGCAAAAAAAAAATACTAACGATAAACAATGCATCGTTAGTACCAAATTCCATCCATACGGGATATGAAATACACCCCCCTTTCGTGTCCTCCCTTACTGCAAATGCTTCTGCAATCGACGGCTAACCGTGGCAGGGCTCACTCCCAGGATTTTTGCGACCTTGGCAGCCGTTCCGTACTTTTTCAAGGCAAGCGATATGAGTTGGCTTTCGACTTCTTCCACGGCTTCCTTAAGCGGCATGATCTCTTGAACCATCGGTTTTTTCTCTGTGATTTGCACGTCAGACCGATACAATTTTTCCCACACATCCTGGGCCGTAATACTGTCTCCTCTAATCGTCACCACGAGCCTCTCTATGACGTTGTGCAGCTCACGCACATTCCCCGGCCACGCATATCCTTCCAATATGTCCAAAGCCTCTCTGGTAATGGTTTTATTCAGTTTGTACATGTGATTGAAATGCTGTAAGAAGTGGATCGTCAGGGGAACAATATCCAACGTTCGCTTTCGCAGTGGAGGGATTTCAATCGGGATCACATGAAGCCGATAATACAAGTCCTCACGGAACTTGTGCTGACTGACAAGCTCACGAATATTCCGATTGGTTGCGGCTATGACACGGATGTCAACGGGTGTGGTTCGTACACCTCCGACCCGCATGATTTCTTTTTCCTGCAGGACCCGAAGAAGTTTGACCTGCATGTTGTACTGCAGCTCGGTTACTTCATCCAGAAAAATGGTGCCTTTATGAGCCAATTCAAAAAGTCCCGGTTTCCCTTTTTGATCCGCTCCCGTAAAGGCTCCTTTTTCATAGCCAAAAAATTCGCTTTCCATCAGGTTTTCAGGAATGGCACCACAGTTCACGCGGATAAAGGGCTCGTTTTTTCGCAGGCTAAAGTCATGAAGGGTCTGAGCAAATACTTCCTTTCCCACCCCGGACTCTCCCATGAAGAGGACGGTTGAATCTACCTTGGCAACATATTTCAGCTCATCAACCAAACGCTCCATGATGGTTGAACGATAGATCAATTTATTGGAAGCATCCTTTTTGTTGATCTTTTCACCCGGTTCAACCTTGGATTCTTCCGTTTTTCGCAGATCATAGACGGATCTTCCCAGCTGTTCACGCAGAGTAAAGAGATGCACCATTCCCATGATCTTCTCATTCTCGAACAGCGGAGAAAAATGGCCGCAAATCGGTTTTACATGAAGCGAGCTGTTTACACTGATGAGATGCTTTCCGGTCAACACCTCTTCCAAATCATGCTCCATGTCCAGCATGGTCCTGTAGTTTTGATACAGCATCGTATGTTTTGGAACGCCTGCGATGCGCTCTGCAGCTTCATTCATAAACGTGATAGAAAAGTCAGAGTCTGTGGTAATCAGACCGATACCAGACGTATTCAAAATGTCGTTGAGTTTTTGCAACTTGTACTTGCTAAGCTGGGATTTCGCTTCCTTGGTTGTCGTAAAACCTGCAATCGTGCCATCCTCTTCCAGAGCAAGAACGACGGTGATATTGTGAAAAAAAGAAATGGGGGTATGGGCGGGTACTTGTATGAAATCTGTTTTGTAATCAATCGGATGATGGAGGTCCTGAACATGCTTGATCTGTTGCAAGAGCGAGTGGCGGTCCAGATAGCCAACGATTCTCCTCTCAGGATCCTTGACCCATAATAATGCAAAGTCACTTTCTACGAAGGAAGTCAATGCCTCCAGTAAGGTGCTTCCCTTTGGCAAGTAAACAGACACCGGTTGCAATATGTCTTTCCATACGAGCAAGGTCCCTCCCTCCTTCGGCGAACGAAATCAATTTTTAATTTTCTAACAATTTTATTTTACCATAATTTATCTGATTTGGAAAAGCACACTGTCCTTAGAAAACTCGGCGACCTCCGCGCTTCTGGCGATGGCGGAGCCGTAGTTGCGACGCACAGGATGTGCTAGTGTCGTCGATGCCTCAGGACGAGGTGTTATCGTCGACCACTTATGCAGATAGGTACAATTTTATAAATTCCTATCTGCTAAGAAAACCCACCCGGCATTAGCTAACGCTTCGCCGGGCGGGGCCCCGAACACTTTTCTAGCGGCTGTATGGGATGTCCAAATTTATAAATTCTTATACACCAAAGAAAAGCTGACCGCTCTCACAACGGTCAGCTTTCTTTCTATCTTCCCCTGCTTTTTACAACAAATTTCAGATTTTCTGAACCGGCGCCACCGTAATTCCCGCCGACTGGAAAGCTGCATGGATCGCCTTCGTCAATTCGACCGCTCCCGGTGTGTCTCCATGAATACATATCGTATCCGCGCGCACCACAGCATCCCGGCCATCCGGTGTACGAACCTTTCCTTCCCTTACCATGCGTACGACCCGCTCTGCCATTTCATGAACATTCGCAATCGTAGGACCAGACCTGGTAAGGACAATAGAGCCATCTTCCGTGTGTTCCCGATCGGCGTATACCTCTCTTGCCACCGGGATCCCCATTTGTTGTCCAACAGCCTCAACTGCCGACCCATTTAAGGCAAATACGATCATCTTTTCCGATATCATCGCCAAACCTTCCAATATCACGCGAGCAATCTTTTCATCCGACATTGCCATCATATACAAGGCACCATGAGGTTTACAATGCTGCAGCTCCATCTGATAGGCTTTGGCAAACTCCCGCAAGGCTCCGGTTTGATACAGGATATAATCTCTAATCTCTTCCGGCGTACAGGTCATGAATCTTCGCCCGAAGCCCATCATGTCCGGGAATCCAGGATGGGCGCCGATACGAACGCCATGCTCTTTTGCAAGCTGGACTGTTCGACGCATCACATGAGGGTCCCCTGCGTGAAAGCCGCAGGCGATGTTGGCAGAAGAGATGAGTTTCATCATTTCTTCATCATTTCCCATTTGATAGAGTCCGAAGCTTTCTCCCATATCGCAATTAATATCGACTCTCATGGTTCCTCCCTGCCCATCATTTTTTCAGCATGATGATCTCTTGGCCGGCATCGACGAGCTCTTCATTATTTGCTAGAAACTGATCGACAATCCCATCTTCTTCTGCCTTGATCTCGTAAAAATTTTTCATGACTTCAATTAACCCGACCACATCACCCGCGTGAATAGAGTCGCCCTCTTGTACATATTCCGGCATTTCAGGGCTTGGTCTGCGATAAAAGATCCCCGGCAGCGGGGAGTGAATTGCTTTTTTCTCAGCCATTTCCTGCTCCTCCTTCATCCTCCATGTTTTAGATGGCCTCAGCGATCCTACTCAGTCTTTGCTGCACTTCTCGTCTGGCTTGCAGGGCATCATTCAGCGTAACCGGGACAAAACGTACTTTTTCATTGGTCTTAATTTGCGCCATGCGATCCAGGTCTGAGCTGATCACGGTTGCAATCGTTGCATACCCGCCTCCTGTAACGGCATCATGAAGGAGCACGATCGGTTCCACCCCGTCCGGAACTTGGATTGAGCCGATTGGATAACCCAGATCCGTGACGTTGGACGGATTGCTTCCTGCGCCAAAGGGCTGTTCACGCTCGACAAACTGCAACCGTTCCCCCCTGTGGCGATACCCGATCCGATTGGCCTCCGGGGTAACTGTCCATTCCGTTCCAAGGAATGTCTGTTTACTTTCCTCCGTCAATCTATAGCTGCACAGCCCCACCACGACCCGAATCTCATGCGTTTTGCTGTACGTTGGAACCAAGCTGGTGTCTATCCGGGTTCCGACTGGTACGTTTTTTTCCTTCATGTCCGCGAGGGGGAGAACATCTCCTTCTGTTAACGCCCTTCCCTGGTAACCTCCGATTCCAATCAGGGTGTAGGTAGAGCGGGAATTCATCACGAGAGGCACGTCAATGCCGCCCTCCACCGCCAGATAGACCCTGGCTCCAAGCTGTACGAAATCAAATGAAAGTTGGTCCCCTTCCTGAACCTCAAGTGTTGTCCACATCGGCACTGCCTGACCGTTGATCCGCGGCGGGATCTGCCCTCCTGTCAGACTGATCCGCATCCTTCTGCCAAACTGAAGCACCGGCCCAAGATAGGTAATCTCCAGTGCAGCGGCATTCGGATGATTGCCGACCAGGAGATTGGCTGCGGTAAAGGCATACTTGTCCATGGCACCTGAAGGAGGCATGCCGATTTCGTAATATCCGATACGGCCCCTGTCCTGAACGGTCGTCTGCAAGCCCGGTTTAATCACCTTAATCATGGTACAACCTCCTTAGTGCCTTCTCCGCAAAGGATTCCAGGTCCGCCAAGACCTCTCCGGGTGTAAAATGAATTTCTTTTTTATGATAGACAAAACTTCCATTCTCCACCTGCTCCCGGATCTCATCGTATTCATCAGACGAGATACTGCGGTAACGGAATATGTCCCCCTGCTGCGGGAAAACAATGGATTGCTGAAAATCCGGCAGTGTCTGCTCCTTTTGGTAAATCGGTGCAGGTGCAATTCCATAGAGCTGATATCCGCCTGCTCCTTGTACAGGATAAATGACCGCAAACGCGCCGCCAAAACCGAACGCGCGCTCCGGCGTATACGTGCGGGGACGAACATATTTTGGAACCTCAATCTGTTTGGTGCGGGGCACCATTTGGAAACACCAGGGCAATCCGGGAACGAATCCGATCATCGACACGAGAAACGGAGCGCTTGTCATCGCTTCGATAAAGTCTTCCTTACTGGAATACCCGTTGATTTTCGCGGAATATTCCAGGTCCGTCGAGTCAGGTGCCTGATGACGATCACGAAAACGCATCAAGGCCTCATGAGTCCATGGATCATCGAAATACACAGGCACATCAACCAGACGGGACGTGATCACGATGTCGTCCAGTCCCTGAACGGAGTTTTCAATGTGCTGAAGCTCCTTGAGCAACACATCCGCCGATAGCACATCAGGGTCGAAGCGCACCATATAGGAGGCATTAGAAGGACAGATATCGAGAATCCCTTCCATCTCTTTTTCCTTCAGCTTGCGCGTAATGGCCATTCCTTTGAAGTTGGCTTCCAGACTCATTTCTTCGGAAAGCTGCACAAAAATAAATTCATCTCCGCCGTACTCGTATCGTGTCTGTAAATGGCTCACTTCCTTCACCTCCATCAGCATGCGAAAACCCGTTTTTCTTCAAATCCTCATAGATTTGAGGCGTATCGATATCGAGAACAATCCCTTCATCTTCCACAGCGATCCGAATTTGATGATTCATGGTTCGGATAATCGGCTTCATCCCCTGATCACCGTCCAGTCTATCGTACAGCCCTTTCTGAACATTTCCAAAAAAGACAGGATGCCCCGGTTTTTCTCGAAAGACAGGCTGTACGACAAAAGGGCTCGGTACAGTCTCAAGCAGGTCTTTTCCTGAATGCAAAATGGTTTTGACCGTCTCCTCCTTCCACAGGGGAAGATCTCCCGGAAATACCATGACAGCCGCTTGCTGATCGACTGCCCGATCGAGGCCGAGTCTCACCGAAGTGCTCTGCCCGGATAAATACGATTCATTGCGTACCCACTGAAAACGCGGATCGCGAATCCGGATGAGATCTTGAATCCGTTCAGCATCATGGCCGATTATCGCGAAAACATGGCTGAAGTCATAAAGTAATACGCGATGGACGACGTGCTCCAGCAGATAGCTGCCATTCCAATCCAACAGTTGCTTACTTTTGCCCATTCTGGTCGACATGCCTGCTGCGAGGATGCATGCGCATACCGGCTTCATCCACTGTGACTCCGAAGCAACGGTTGTTTTGACAATCCTTGATGGATGCTTCCTCTCTCCCGCAAAAAGCCTCCGTCATGTTGGTTTCGAACTGCCAGGATTTCTGCCATGATGCTGAGGGCGATCTCCTCCGGGGAGTCGGCGCCGATGTCCAGCCCGATAGGATTGTACAAGCGGGCTAACTGGTCATCAGTAAACAATATTCCCTCCGCTAGAATCGCATTCATGATCCGATCCTGACGTTTTCGCGGTCCCAACATGCCCACATATGGAGCTCTCGAACATAAAGCCAGCTTGAGTGCCTCCTTGTCCCGTTCCAAATGATGGTTCATGATCACTACATACGTTCGGCGCCCGATTTGGAGTTGCTCTGCCAGCCCACAGGTTGGATCAAGCAGAACGTGTTTTGCTCCGGGAAAACGATCCTCTGTGTTATACGCCTGGCGCGGATCGACGAGCGTAGCGGAAAATCCGAGTGATTGGCTTATTCTGGCAAGCGGCAATGCATCATGCCCTGCGCCAAAGATCATCAGTTCAACCGGTGGCACATAGGCATCCAGGAAAACGCATTGGGTACTTCCATGTACCGCCCGGGCCATTGATTTTGGATGCTGGGCCGTAAACAAATCACGGGACCACTCAATGGCTTGTCGATTCCAGCGATGATCGCCAAGATGTCCAATAGGTTGACCTTCCTCAGGAATAAACAACCTTCCCGGTGGTGTATCATATACGTCGGACTCTTGATTGATCATCGTGCAGAGAATCCCGGCACGACCTTCCTTAATCGCTGACATCCAGCTATGAAAAACATCGCCTTCCAGCACTCGTCCCGGCAAAGGCTCAATATAAATGTCGACCGTGCCCGGACAACCAAGTCCAAGCCCCCAAACCAGTTCTTCATCCATCACATATCGTTTTCGCACCGGTTTCCCCGTATGGATCACATGACTGGCTACCTCTGCCACATCTGCTTCCAGACACCCCCCGGAGATCATTCCTGCCGTGTTCCCCTCTTCATCAATGAACATCTTGGCTCCTTCACGTCGATAAGCGGAGCCGATAACCCCTACGACAGTGGCAAGTGCGCCTCTTCTATAAGTCTGTTGAGCTAGCTCGATCGCTCTTACGATATCAACCTGTTCCCGCATCCACTCACCTCCATTAGGTAGGAAAAGGACCCATTCTTTCCCCAAGAGTGGGTCCTGTATGTGGTGTTATCTGATTAGAGCAGGATTTCTTTTAATGCTTTTTCGGTATAGACGCTGCAGATATGACGGCGATATTCCTCCGATGCGAATAGATCGCTTCCGATCTGCCCATCATCCGCAGCGCAGGCAGCAGCTTCTCTAATTCGGTCTGGGGTAAGGATCTGCCCGAGCAGTTTTTCCTCCACGCTTCTTGCCCGATATGCAGTGTCCCCGACCCCGTTGATTCCGATGCGAATATAGGAGACACGCCCGTCCGGACCTTTTGCGGCAATGGCACAAATGCCAACAACCGCATATCCGGAAGCGGGATGAGCATATTTCAGATAAATGCTCTTTGCATCAACGGGAGGGATGAGAAACGAAACGGATGTCAGGACACTTGTTTCCGGCAGTGCCGTAACAAGCGGTCCTAAAAAGAATCCGTCTGCCTCGATCAGCTCGGCTCCGTCCTCTCCATGTATTTCCAGCATGGCGTCAAGGGCAAGCGCTACACCAGGGAGATCTGCTGCAGGATCTGCGTGGGCAAGATTTCCTCCAATGGTTCCGCGATTGCGCACTTGTATGTCTCCAATCTGCCGTGCAGCCTCTGCGAGGACGGGAATATGCTCCTGCACAAGGGGATCACTCAACACCTGCCGATGAGTAGTTAACGCTCCCACTACCAAGCGATTCCCCTCTTTCCGAACGCCGCGCAGCTCGGAAAGATGGCCGATATCGATCAATGTTCCTGGCGTTGTCAAACGGAATTTCATGAGCGGAACCAAGCTATGGCCGCCGGCGAGCAATTTCCCTTCCCCATTGCTTGCTTGCAATAGATGGATTGCTTCGTCCACGGATTGCGCCCGTACGTATGAAAATGTGCTTGGAATCATCCGTTATCCCTCCCGCTACGAATGGCCCGCCATACCTTTTCGGGCGTGAGGGGCATATCAAGATCTTTGACACCAAACGGTTTCAATGCATCCATAACGGCATTCACGACAGCCGGCGGAGCGGCAGTGGTCCCTGTTTCTCCAATTCCCTTGGCCCCCAGCGGGTTGACAGGCGAGAGGGTTTCCGTAAATGCGGTTTCAATGGTGGGAAAGAATCGCGCTTTCGGCATGGTGTAATCCATAAACGTGCCCGACAGCAGCTGCCCATTTTCGTTATAGACGGCCTCTTCCCACAGGGCCTGACCGACTCCCTGTGCGATGCCGCCATGCACCTGCCCTTCGGCAAGCAGCGGATTAATGACACGTCCCACATCGTCAACTGCCACATATCGCTTCAACATGACTTCCCCTGTCTCTGCTTCAACCTCAACGACACAGATATGAGTGCCAAACGGATAGACGAAGTTGGGCGGATCGAAGAACGATTGTCCCTCCAGTGACGGCTCGACACCTGCAGGCAAATTCCACGCAAAGTTGGCTGACCTGGCGATTTCCTGGAAGGTCCTGCGTCTTTCCAAATCTCCTTTTACGTGAAAGACGCCAGAGACGAACTCCACTTCATCGACGGTCGTTTCCAATTCATGTGCGGCTATTTTTTGCGCTTTTTCAATCACTCGATCAGTGGCAAGAGACACGGCGGCACCGCCAACAGCCGTAGCCCGCGAGCCGTATGTACCCCAGCCCATCGAAACGATTTGTGTGTCCCCATGCACGACTTCGATGTCATCAATCGGAATTCCCAGTTTATCCGCTACCACTTGGGAAAAAGAAGTGACCGTTCCTTGGCCGTGAGGTGAAGTTCCCGTAAAGACGGTTACTTTTCCGCTTGGATGTACTCGGACCGTGCTGTTTTCCCATACCCCTCCCTGGAACCCGATCGCCCCAGCCACGGCAGACGGTCCGAATCCGCACAACTCCACATAGCTGGAAAAACCGATGCCGATCAGCCGTCCTTGTTTTCTCAGCTCTTCCTGTTCTTTTCGAAAAGCCTGGTAATCCAGCATTTCCAATGCTTTGTCAAGCGTCAAATGGTAATCACCGCTGTCGTACGATACTCCCATGGCACTGCCATAAGGGAATGACTCCTTCGGCACAAAGTTTTTTCGGCGAACCTCCACAGGGTCCATCCCGATTTCATTTGCAAACAGATCGACGGCGCGCTCGATTTGGAAGGTTGCTTCCGGCTTCCCCGCCCCACGATAGGCATCTGTCGGGGTGGTATTGGTGTACACTCCGTAGGTGACAACTGATGCCTGAGGAATTGCATACGCTCCGGTGACCATCAGACCGAAGTCAATCGTGGGGCACCCTGCTCCAAACGTCGACAAGTACGCTCCGAGGTTCGCGGTATTCTTGACCCGAAGCGCTGTCATCGTACCATCTTTATTGCCAGCCAGTTCCACTTCGATTACCTCATCACGAGCGTGGGTGGTCGCCATAAAATGCTCTTTTCGCTCTTCCACCCATTTCACCGGTTGCTTCAATTCTCGGGCTGCGCAGGCAATGACTGCTTCTTCGGAATAGGTGGCAATTTTTGAGCCGAATCCCCCGCCAACATCAGGCGCGATGATTCGGAGCTTGGATTCCGGGATCCCTAACACATCGGCATAGATCATTCGATGAATATGCGGATTCTGTGAGGTGCACCAGATCGTCATCTCCTCGCTGCCGGGATTATACTGGGCGACAGCGCCACGTGTTTCCATCGGATTGGGAATGACTCGTTGATTATAAAGGCGCTGTTTGACGACTACTTCTGCATTTGAAAATACCTCATCCGGTATTTCCCCAGCTTTCCATAACAAGGCGAGATTGTTCGGTACGTCGTCATGCAGCAGGGGAGCCCCCTCTTTAAGGGCAGCTTCTTGATGAACAACCGCAGGCAGCACGTCATATTCCACCTCGATTGCATCAAGAGCGTCTCTGGCTGCATAACGATCCACAGCCACGACAAGCGCGACGGCTTCGCCCGCATAGCGGACCTTGTCGATTGCCAATGCCGGTCGATCTTTCGGCTTCAAATCGCAGCCCGGCAAAAACCACATAGCTGGAACCGCTTTCATTTTTCCCGTTAACTCTTTACCCGTGAATACAGCTACCACTCCGGGCCATTGTCGAGCTCTGCTCACATCCAATCGCTTTAGTACGGCATGGGCATGCGGGCTGCGTAAAAATGCCGCATGCAGCATACCGGGGAGCTTGATATCATCGGTGAAGCAGCCGTTACCTGTAATCAGGCGCGGGTCTTCCTTTCGTTTGACAGGACTTCCAATCAGGCTGGCCATTGTTACCGTCCCTCCCCTACCTTCAACGCATCGGCATCCGACGCTTTCTCTTCAGCAGCTTCCGCCATAACTTGAGCCGCATGTTTGACTGCGTCTACGATGAACTGGTATCCCGTACAGCGGCAAATCACACCTTCAAGGGCATCGCGGATTTCTTCGTCGGAAGGGTTTGGATTCTCGTTCAGCAATGCAATGGATGCGATCATTACGCCAGGCGTGCAAAAACCGCACTGCAAGCCATGCTTTTCCCAAAAGCTTTGCTGGATGGGATGCAGATCTCCTACTTCTCCAATTCCTTCGACAGTGGTGATAGCGCTGCCATCTGCTTGCACCGCCAATACCGTGCAGGATTTCACTGCTTCCCCGTTCAACAACACGGTACAGGCACCGCATTGACTGGTATCACATCCAATATGTGTCCCCGTCAGATTCAGTTCGTCACGCAGACAATGGACCAACAGCATTCGTGGTTCGATCTGAATGCTCCTGTCAGTGCCGTTGATCGTCATAGACACATTCACTTTATTCGTCATCGTCACACCTCCTAAAATCGAAAGCCTACAACCGCGATGCCAACTGCCTCATTTCTGTGTCTGCCGACTTGAAGAATTGTCCCAAAACGAGTTTGGCCACCCCACCCATTACCCTTTGTCCAACCGATGCAAGAACGCCTGTCACCATCACCTCCGTTCTGCAGTTAACGATGACACCGCCGTTTGACTCTTCCAGATTCATATGGGCAGTGGCGTCGATTTCTCCCGGCATTCCTTTTCCTTTCATCAGAAGTCGATAGTAGGAGGGCTCCATTTGATGTTCCATCCGAACCTGACCGGTAAATACACCTTTGACGGGTCCAACGCTTAGCCCCATCTCTACATGATAGATATCATCGTCTCCGCGAATAAATGACTTGCACCCAGGTATGGACTTTTTCAACACTTCTTCTTCCTGAATCAGCTTCCACACCGTCTCTCGAGGAATATGGAACTTATGTGAATACTCAATTTGCACGAACATCTCCCCTTTGCCTCGAAGTGAACACGGAATATTTGAAAAAATATTCAGAAAACCAAATTTATGAAAAAGCAATTTTTGTGCCATATCATTCATGCTTGATATTCAGAGATACGCTTGCCAATGTTTCAATATTGAACAGAGACCTTTCATTTTTGAAATAAAACCTCTATTTAAAAAGAAAAAAGGGCAGCCATATTCGACTGCCTTTCGATCATCAGCTGGGTTGACTCATCGGGCATTTCAACGGGATTTCCTCCGCTTCAATCTTGAGGGTACCAGCTGCCTTTGCTTTCATCCGAATCACATTTGAGGGTACATAGGCAATCGGAACTTCCTCCAGATTGATTAGTTCTACCGTAGAAGGATCCGCTCCCGCATCAATTGCCTTTTGTTTGGCTTCTTGACTCGCTTCCGAAATCACCTCGTCTCTATTTCGTCCTTCTACCGAAAACATCTTGTCAACCTCATCGCTCCTCCTCCCACAAGAACAACAGGAATATCTCGGCTGCTCGTTTTTATTTTATCGATAACAGAAGTTACTTCCTGATGAATCACTTTGATTGCGTTTTGCCAAATTTCTGGTTTCACTGATTGAACTCTTGTTGGATCGCATTTCGGGTTATCGATCGTTACGAGTCCTGCCGCAAGCAAACAATCCGTCGCAGTTAATGTGTTTCCACCAAACGCGATGCTCTCGTGTACAATACTATAACCCACGCTATCAGGTCCTACCGTAATCTCACCATCCCGTTCTCTAACAATGCTTCCTCCTCCGATACCAATTGAAACGATATCCGGCATTCGAAAATTCGTTCGCACCCCGCCAATATTTACTGCGACCGCGGATTCCGCCTCTTTTACCAAAATGCCCATGAATCCATCCCCTCGTTACCCCATCTCCGTCACAACGGAGCGTACAATATGTTCGGAGTCAAATTGGCCTTCTGAAACAGAAATGATCGGAAGGTCCTTGGGGAACAGTTGGTTCTTGATCTCTGAAATGGAATACCCTTGCTGATGAAGGTGCAAAATCTCACCACATACATTTTCCAAATAATCCAGCTTCATGTGCAGCAGGCGTTTTCCGTCAGGAACGTGGCCCGCATGACAGCAAAACATCGATTGAAAATCATACGTAAGAACACTGCGGATGGAATCCATGATCTTCGGGACGGACTCGTGGCTCATGATAACCTTGGGCTTTGGCGTAAGAAATAAATCCCCTGAAAACAACTGGCCCGTCTCTTCATTGAGCAGTACGACATGATCATCCGCATGACCTGGCGTCTCGATGATCTTCCACACATAATGATTCGAATGGATGGAATCTGGAAGCGGCTCTGCGGCAAATGGCTCTCGTATCCCCCAATAGATCTGGCGATACATGTGATAGGTAATGGGCTTCGAACAAAACTCGATCGAAGTGGGATGAATGTAAATGGGAACATTTTTGTTCTTTTCCAACCAGGCAGCTGTCCCGACATGATCTTCGTGACTGTGGGTCAGAACAACGGACTCGATCGTACTCGACTGATAAAATGGAATAAGGTCCTGCTGCATGTTTTGGGAACAAGTATCGACAAGCATGCCATCAACCAAAAAAAGATAGACTTGCAGGGATTGTCCTCCTTTGACACATACAACGTCTTCGACGGTAGAAACTTCAATCATACTGCCCAGCTCCTCTTTTAAACCGAAATTTTACAATATCGGTAACATCTGTTTTGCTTTCGACTACAGTATACCTTAGAATCGAAAAGCCGCCCTATCGAAAAATGGATAAGGCGGTCTTTCGTTTCCCGTTTCTTCATCTGTTTTTGTTATTCAATCTTCTCCAGACATTGTTGTTGAATTTTCTCAAGAGAGTCCGGATTCTCCAGCGAACTTAAATCTCCCGGATCCTCTCTCAAATAGGCAGCTCGTATCGCCCGACGCATGATTTTCGCACTCCTGGTCTTTGGTAAGTCGGCAACAAAATGGATTTCTTTTGGGCGAAGGGATTTTCCCAGACGAGTTGCTACCATCTGCATCAACTCTGCACCCAAGTCTGGACTGGGAATATATCCTTGATTTAGAACCACAAAGCAAACGGCTGACTCGCCTTTTACTTCATCGGGAACCCCAATCACCCCTACCTCGAGGACAGCCGGGTTGTCAGAAAGAATCGATTCGATTTCGGCAGGTCCCATTCGTTTGCCGGCGACATTCAATGTGTCATCGGATCTTCCAATAATCTCCCAAAAATGATCCTCATCCCTCATCACTGCATCGCCATGAATCCAGGTGTCTTCCCAGACATTCCAGTAGGCGGCTTCATATCGGTCCGGCTCTTTCCAGAATCCGTAAGTCATCCCCAGCCACGGTTTCTTCAAAACCAATTCCCCTGTTTTCCCATAAACGGATTGCTTCTGCGCATCGTACACATCTGCATCCATACCAAGCAAAGCAGTGTTGAATCCTGCCGGTGCAATTGGTTTGAGCAAGGTATTGCTGAGGATGCCGCCGCCAATTTCGGTGCCACCGGAAATATTTAGAATCGGGATTCGCCTGTTCCCTACCTTTTCAAACGACCAGTTCCACGCTCCGGATTCCATGGTTCCCCTGTAGACGCAATGCTCCTCAAGCTGGAAAGTTCGTGTTGGAGAGCCAATCTTTCTCCATGCTGCATGACAGATCTGATTAAGGTAGGAGATATCCCCAACAAGGAAACACGATGATCCTCCACCATCTTCCACAAGCGATTGGGATGAGGATAATCCGGAGATCCTTCGTATAACAGCATGGTAGCCCCATTGAGCAAGGTGCCAAAGAGAACGAGAGGCCCCATAATCCATCCCATATCCGTGACCCAAAACAGCACTTCGCCGGGATGTAAGTCCAGATGAAATCCTGTTTCAAAAGCCGCTCTGATTGGAAAGCTTCCATGGGTGTGAACGGCTCCTTTTGGACGCCCTGTGGTTCCAGAGGTATACGCGATCAGGAAAGGATCCATGCTGCTCATCCCATCACTTGGCATGTCGCGCCTGTCTGTCTCCAACATCAGCCAATCTACGTCCCTGTTCTCCTTCCAGGGAATATCCCTTCCCAAGCGTCGAACGACAACCATTTTTTCGACACATGAGACCATCTCAACCGCTTTATCGGCCTCTTCCTTCATTGGGATCACTTTTCCTCGACGAAGATGTCCGTCTGCCGTAATCAGCATCTTGGCTTGCGCGCTTTCCAAACGCTTGGAGATCGGATCAGCCCCAAATCCTGAATAAGCCGGAGTAAAAATAGCGCCAATTTTGGTAATGGCGAGAACGGCTGCTACGGTTTCCGGAATCATGGGGAGATAAATCCCGACGCAATCCCCCTTCTTAATTCCCTGACCGATTAAACCATGAGCAACTTGATTCACCCAGACCGCTAACTCCCGGTACGTCACCTTCCTGACTTCTCCGTCCTCTCTTTCCCAGATGATCGCCAGCCGTTCCGAACTTGCAGGATCGTGAATCCATTTGTCCAGTGCATTGTGGACCGCATTTAGTTTTCCATGGACAAACCATTCCGGCCACTTCGTCCCTTTGGAGAGGTCAACAACCTGCGTATAAGGTTCAAACCATTCGATTCCGACAACCTTTTCAACTTCGCCCCAGAACCATTCCATATCGCGAATCGATGCAGCATAGAAATCGTCGTAGCTCTCAAAGCCCAACTTCTTCATCCATTGAAACAATCGTGATTTTTGAAAGGTATCTGCTGAGGGAAACCACACCGCTTTTGACATTGCTTTACATCTCTCTCGCATCCAGATTTGCCAAGAATGACTCACCTGTACTTCTTTTGGGAGAATCCGGTGTAGGCAAAGACGTCCTTGCACACTACATCCATAAGCAGAGTGAACGAACAGGTAACTTCATCAAGATAAACTGTGGAGCGATACCCGATCATCTGCTGGAATCTGAATTGTTTGGCTATGAAAAAGGGGCTTTTACCGGAGCGAACAGATCAAAAGAAGGGCTGTTCGAACTGGCTCATGACGGGACCATTTTTCTTGACGAAATTGGAGATCTTCCCTTTGCATTGCAAGTGAAACTGTTAACGGTCCTGCAGGATACGACCATAAGGAGATTAGGCGGAACGGAAGCCCGTGAAGTCAATATGCGAATCATTGCGGCTACAAACAGTGATTTGGAAACCCTGGTTCAACAGAAGAAATTCCGCCATGATCTCTTCTACCGGCTAAATGTATTGACGATCACGATTCCTCCCTTGCGAGAAAGGAGAGAAGATATCCCTACTCTTCTTTTTTACTATCTAAAAAAATTAGAGCAGAAGTACAAGATCGAGAAACGAATGGATCCACATGCACTGGAAAAATGTATGGAGTATGACTGGCCCGGCAATATTCGCGAGTTAAAAAATATAACCGAACGCCTCTATCACATGAGTGAAAACGGCAAAATTTCACTCGATCAATTGCCATCCTCGATCAGAAACTCACAGCGGAACCAGGAACAAAAAATCTGCTCGGTTGCGTATGATAAACCGCTGTCACTTAAACAAGCCGTTGAGGTGTTTGAAAAAGAGTATATTGCAAATGTACTTGCTCGAACTTCGACATTGAGGGAATGCGCGGATAAGCTGGGGGTGAACATCTCTACTCTGGTACGAAAAAAAAGAAGCATGGGAATCAAATAACATGAACTTTGGCTCCATGGCAAGGGCCCTTGCAATCTTCTGCTCGTTTGATCCAATGAATCATGGGAACACCCTCTCCTGAATAAAGAAGGAAGGCTCTTACTGATGTGGGTAACAACACATCGCAAGAGCCTTCTGTTGGATCGTCTATCCGCCGAACGTGTCAGCGCAGTGCCGCCAGATCCACCTTCGGCACTAACCCTTCTTCCGAAGCCCGGCCAAGCAGGGCGGTTATCGCCGCATACCCTTCCTCGCCCAAATTCGCGGAGAACTCGTTCACGTACAGGTCAATGTGCGCTTTCGCAACCTCCGGATCCAGCTCTTGAGCATGTTGCAGCACGTACTCTCGAGATGCCTCCGGGTTTGCCCAGGCGTATTCAACCGACGCGCGAATCCACCCGGCAATCGCCGCCAGATCAAGTGACCGGTGAGCGATGATTGCCCCCAACGGTATCGGCAGGTTGGTGTCGGATTCCCACCAGCTGCCTAAATCCGTCAGGAGGTTTAGCCCATACAAGGGATATGTGAAGCGAGCTTCGTGGATGACCAATCCGGCATCGACAAGACCATCACGCACCGCCGGCATGATTTCGTGAAATGGCATAATGACAATTTCGCCCACGCCCCCTGGCACATTCTGGGCTGCCCACAGCCGGAACAACAGGTAGGCGGTTGATCGCTCACTGGGTACCGCGACCCGTCTTCCGGCCAGTACTGCCGGATCCTTTTCGGTCGTACTGCTTTTTGTCAGAACCAGTGGACCACATCCTCTGCCCAACGCCCCTCCGCAGGGAAGCAGCGCATACTCGGAGAGCACCCAAGGCAGTGCCGCATACGAAATCTTCAGCACTTCCGGTCCGTTGGGGCTAGCTGCCAGACTATTGGTGACGTCGATGTCCGCGTAAGTAACATCAAGTTTAGGCGCGCCCGGGATCAATCCGTGTACCCAGGCATGGAAAATAAAAGTGTCGTTAGGACATGGTGAGAAGGCAATCCTCATTGCAAGACCTCCCGTAATACTGAGCTCGCAGTTTCCAGTACATGCAGAGCCTCTTCAATTCGCCACGAGGCCCGGTCTCGTGGGCCTACCGTGTTCGAGACAGCGCGGATTTCCATGATGGGCACACTTCGAGCATGGGCAGCGGTAGCCACGCCGTACCCTTCCATCGCTTCGGCGGTCGCCCCTGGCACCCGTGCGGCCAGCTCCAAGGCGGCAGCAGCGGTACCCGTTACAGTCGATACGGTAAGCACGGGTCCAGTCGTGACCGGCAGTCCAGCTTCTTGCAGTGCCTGTGTCACCCGGGTTACCAGTTCTGCGTCAACTGGAATACGGGTGGAGCCGAAACCCAGCTCGTCCAGACTGCAGAAACCTTCCGGGGTCTGTGCTCCCAGGTCGGCGGCGACAATCTCGTTTGCCACCACGAGAGAGCCCACTTCAGCTTTTCCGGCAAAACCGCCGCCAATTCCCGCGCTCACCACCAAGCCGTAATCGGCTGCTGCCAACGCTGATGCCGTGCTGGCTGCGGCGGCTGCCGGGCCGACGCCAGCCGCCAGGACGTCAAAATTGCCGGTGCTGCCGACTCCACGCAATACTGCGTCCCTCTCTGCTGCGACAGAGGTAACGACGAGTACTCGCGTTCCTGATTTCAGCGGACCCGTGTTTCTAGGTGATGTTCCCGTGCTTGCATGAAATGTCACTGTACAATCTCCTTCATTTGTTATCCATGATGCTTATCGTTCGAAGCCCTTATTCAAAGGTAACTTGATCTTTACTCTATGTAAAGAGCATAAAAAAGAAGGCACGTCAATGACGTGCGATTCAGGCGATCGATTCGATAAGAATCACGGCGTTAAGGGCAGTACAATATCGACGATCGTCCCTTGCCCGACCTTACTCGTTATTTCGATCTTCCCCTTGTGATTTTGAATGATCCTGTAGCTAACCATTAACCCAAGACCAGTTCCTTTTTCCTTTGTGGTATAAAAAGGTTCTCCAATGGAACGCATCCTTTCTTCCGGGATCCCGCAGCCGTTATCCTTTATTCGTATTCGAATCTGTTGTTGGTTCCACTGCTTTACTTCTATGGTGACCTTTCCGCCGTTTGGCATGGCATCCATGGCATTTTTAATGATGTTTAGGAAGACTTGTTTAACATGATTTTCTTCACACTCAATAAAATACTGTTCACAATCAAACGTATGTTCCATGTTTATGTTGCGTAGATGACAAATGGATTCCATCAGGAAAATCACATGTCGAAGAATGGCACAAATATCTTTTTTCATATAGTTCGACGCTGTTGGTTTTGCCAGCACTAAAAAATCCCCGACAATTTCATTAATCCGATTGATTTCGGAAAGCATGATGTCCGTAAAGATGGCGTTTTGCACTTCTGGCTGTTTCTGCAAGAGCTGTACAAATCCTCTGAGAGAGGTCAACGGGTTTCGAATCTCATGTGCGATTCCTGCAGCTAATTCGCCTAACACAGCCAACTTTTCCGATTTGATGAGGAACTCCTCGCTGTCGCGAATATCTGTAATATCCTCGGCAATGCCCACGATCCGATGAAGTTTCCCATCAACGATTACGGGAAATCCCCGATCTCTGATCCAACGAACCGTTCCATTCGGACGTATGATTCGATATTCCTGGTGAAAAGTTCCCATTGCCAGTTCTTCCTGAGCCTTTACGATTCGCTCTCGATCCTCCGGATGAATGACATTGAACATCTTGTTCGGATCTTGAAAAAACTCTTTACACGATAATCCCCATACTTTTTCATAGGCGGGACTCAGATATAGAAACTTTTGAGTGACAGGATCTGCAATCCAAAACACCTCATCAATGTTCTCAGCAATTTGTCGAAAGCGTTCCTCACTTTCGTGCAGGGCTGACAATGTTTGTTTCAGGGTTGTAATATCGATACACGATGATATGACCTGCACGACCTGCCCATGCTTATAAACGGGGCGAAGCGTTGCCAAATATACGATGTCGTTCATGCATCCTTCATACGCAACATCTTCTTGGCCGTTCCAAGCTCTTTGATAGAAGATTTCTTTTTGGGAAGCAATATGCTGTGGTAAAAAATCGTATAATTCCTTTCCGACTACATCCTCTGGCTTTAAACCGAGTCGATATAGCAGCTTGCCATCGCAAACGGTATGTATAAATCGGTTATTGTCTTTCACAAATGCAAACGTCATTCCTTGCTGTTGGCGCAACAAATTGGAGTAGTCTTCTTTGGTTAATTCCGATACGGCTTTTGTTTTTTTGTAAAGCGGCCTTATGGCCAAAGTAAAACTTGTTGCGTTCGATGCGAAAAGCGTGCCAATGAACAAAAAGAAAAAGAAACAGAATTCTATTATATAGTGATCATGACTCTTTAAAACCGTTAAAATGGAGACAACATATGCTAGAGAAAGAACCAAATAATAGATGTAGGAATTGGTTATCATAATTGCCCCCAAAAAAACAGGAATGTTGAACTACATATTCTTTTCTTTTGTTTCAATTCCTGTGCAACTTTTTGCAAAAATTTTGTTTATTGCCACTGTATCCTGAAAAAATGCAAAAAACGCCCACGATTCGGGCGTTTTGCCGATTCTACGGATGAATGTTACTTTGTAAAAGCAGGGTCCTCATATGGATGAGCAATCCAGCCCTCCGTTTCAATAAACAAACGGACAGCCACTACTCTGCGATTTTCCATCAATGTAAAGAAATGCGGATTGTTTTCCGGCACGGAAATGACATCACCCGCTTCCAGTTCGACGTCGAAATAGCCGACATCGTCTGATCCCTTGATGATGAAGATTCCATTTCCTGCAGTGATCGCACGCACTTCGTCTTCCGTATGTGTATGGACCGCTTCAAACTTTTTGAGCAACTCATCAAGATTGGGGGTTTCCTCGGATAACGCTACGATATCCCAAGTACGGTATCCCCTGCGTTTTGCCAAATCTCGAATTTCTGCATCAAAGGTGGAAAGAATTTGATTTTTTTCTTCGTCGGTTAAAGTAAATTTCTCCCGCAATTCGGCAGGGAGCTTGTTTGCATCCCAGTGCTCGTAAAGAACCCCATGTTTTTCCAAAAACGCCTTCACATTTTCATTCCCCGTAATCCGTTCATTCGTATTGCGAATTCGAACTTGAGCCATTTGTCATCCCTCTTTCTCATGTGGTTGTTATCGGAATATTACTAATACATATTGTAGCAAAGTATCACAAATGTACGCGACTCTCCCCAATCTCACTCCCTTCATGAGTAAAGAAAAAACTCCTTCTGACAGATAGAAGGAGCACACCATATATGCATCAAAGCATGGGGAACACTTCTTATCTGTCAGGATCTCTCCTGTAGGAATTGGCACCTTCACCTGACCGGTCAGAATGGGTTGCCGAGGTTTCATTGGGCCTTTCCCTCCACCTCTCTCGATAAGAAAGAACTGTATTTCATTCACTCATAAATGAATACCTTTTGAATGTTCACATTTTAATATTCAATTCCGACTTTGTCAATAGGATTATCGTTTTAAAAGGATCAACGAGTTCCTATCAGGAAAGGCACCAATGAACAATGGATTCGCGATCGTTCATGCGGGAAGCATTTTCGTGCGCGTCTCGCTTCACTTTCCCTTCAAATTCGAGAAACACGAGATGAGCGAGTGTCTCCGCCATCGCAAAGCGAAGCTGATGAAGATCCAACTGACGCGAGTGGAAAAGTTTCCGGCATATTTGATAGGCTGTTTGTCTGCCATCCTGTTTCAAATACGAAACAATCTCTTCCAATCGCTCATGGTGATGCTGGAGCAACTGTTCGATTCTCATCTGCGCTTGGGTAATGATGGGACCGTGACCCGGAAAAATTCTGTGAATCGGCAATGGTTTCAAAGCCTGCAAGGAATCGATAAACGATTGAAGCGGATTCGGATCAAAGGTTGGCCATAAACTGATATTGGGTGAAATTTTGTCCAGGATCTGATCTCCGCCGATAAGGAAACCGAAGTTTTCGTCATAGAAGACAAAATGTCCGTCACAGTGTCCGCGAGTGTGGATGGCACGATATGTGCCTCCCTTCAGTTCCAACAGATATCCTTCCTCAATCTCAGACATATCAGGCAAAGGTGATAGGTATTTCATGAAGTCTTCCATATGCGTTTTGATCTCATTCCCGTCATGGAGAGGCATTCCGTGAGTAATGAAGAAACTGCTGATCGTCTCTGCGTTTTGCCGATGATTCAGCCACACTTTCTCTGACGCTCTTTTTCCCTCCGAGGAAATCATCACCTCAGCGCCGGTTATTTGATGCAGCCATCCGGCCAATCCTATGTGATCAGGATGGTAATGAGTGATAACGATCTGGCGTACCTCGTTCGTAAAATCGATGTTGTTTTCCCTAAAGGCATTCATCCAGGTCTCTCTTGCTGAAGGCGTATCCAGGCCTGTATCAATGATGACCCATCCATCATGGGTCTGACACAGATACGTGTTGACCGTTTTAAGCGGGATTGGAATGGGAATCTTCACCTGAATCATGGATTCTGCCTGTGCAACCATAAGTACCTCCTGATCAAAAAGTTCTTTCTCGATTTCTTACCCTATGTACAAACACGAAACAAGGGTCCTTACCCAGCAAATTCTGTTGTTTCGTACTCTTTCTGTGAACGAACCGTTGCCACGATCACTCCAGCCACTATCAGCAGTGATCCTGACGCTTGGATATGAGTCACCTGTGAACCAAGCAGAAGGAACCCCACCAACATGGCAACAAACGGCTGCAAATTGAGAAAGATCGCGGCTCTCCCCGTTCCCACTATCATTAACTGCTGATTCCACACAATTCCGCATACACCCTGCATCAGAATCGCAGTCGCAATCAACAGCAACCAAGCCCAAACATCGCGACTTATGGCTGATGATGAGTCAACTGTGAAGAATGCGGCGGGCGTCATGAAAAGAGCACCGACAACGGTCGCATATACGGTTGCGATAAACGGATCCATGCTTTCCGTCCGTTTTCTGATGATAATCATCGATGACGAAAATGTTACCATCGCGATGAAAATAAACAATACACCGAAGGAAACAGTCAAACCTGCGCCGCTGCCAACAACGAAGAATGTACCGATCAGTGCCAACAACGATCCAACGATCATTCTCAGAGTAAACTTTTCCTTTAAAAAAAAGGAGGCCAGTACAGCCGTTACGATCGGGGATAGCGAAAGGATCAAAGAGGCAGTGGTAGCGTCGGTGGTCATCAATCCGGTGAAAAACGCAGTCTGGTTTGCAAGCGTTCCAATCAGGCCGAGTAATAGTAACAATCCCCACTCTCTTCGCCTGATTTTAACAAATTTTTTTGTATACCAGGCATATCCCAGTAAAAACAGAGAGGTAAATAGCAATCGAACATCTGCCAGGAACAAAGGAGGAAATTCCTTGACGAGGATACTGCCGAATACGAAATTGCTCCCCCACAACGTAACGCAAAAAAGGAGCAGCAGGTATGATCGAATCATGGCACAGCCTTCTTTCGCCCAATCCGAAATTGTTCTCAATACATGCGTTATCGTACATGAGGTCCGCGGAAAAGTCCATAAGCTGAAGCTTCATAACGTTGTATGTCATATAGGGTCAAGAAAAAAACCTCTGTTCCGTTCGTTCGGAAGAGAGGTTACCGTCCCCAGTGAATGTGGAAACAAGTCTACTTTTTCAACATGTGAAACACTTGTTCTACGTCCTTATCTCCTCTGCCAGAGAGATTCACAATGATGATTTGGTCCTTGTTCATGGTGGGAGCCAGCTTACATGCATAAGCGATTGCGTGTGAGCTCTCCAAGGCAGGCAGTATGCCTTCCGTTTTAGACAGAACCTGGAAAGCCTCCAAGACTTCTTCATTTGTTACCGTATAATACTCAGCCCGTCCCGATTCTTTTAAAAAGCTGTGCTCTGGTCCCACTCCGGGATAATCCAATCCGGCTGCAATGGAGTAGGTTGGCTGCGGGTTTCCCTCTTCGTCAAGCAGCACCAAACACTTAAAACCATGGATGACAGCGGGAACACCATGTGTCAGCGTAGCCGCTTGATCTGGTTCCACACCAATCAGACGGACCTTTTCTTCGTGCAAATAGTGAGCGAATGCTCCAATCGCATTGCTGCCACCGCCTGTGCATGCTATGACCGCATCCGGCAAACGACCTTCCTTTTCGAGAATCTGACGCTTCGATTCCTCACTGATTACGGACTGAAAGTGTTTTACCATCGTGGGAAACGGATGGGGGCCTACAGCAGAACCGAGAAGGTAGAAGGTATTTTTGTAATTCGCGACCAGGTCGTTTAACGCTTCATCTACAGCCTCTTTCAGTCTGCCCTGTCCCTTTGATACAGCAACGACCTTTGCCCCTAACAGTTCCATCCGAAATACATTCAACGCTTGTCGTCTCGTATCTTCTGCTCCCATATAAATCGTGCAATCCATATTGAACATCGCACATGCCGTTGCGGTTGCCACCCCATGCTGACCGGCACCTGTCTCGGCGATCACCCGCTTTACCCCCATACGCTTTGCCAGCAGGATTTGTCCGATGACGTTGTTGATCTTATGGGCTCCGGTATGATTTAAATCTTCCCGTTTCAAATAGATTTTGGCACCGTTTAACTTCTCAGTCAGGTTTCTGGCGAAAGTGAGTGGATTTTCCCGACCAATGTATTCTTTCAAATAGTAAACATATTCATTTTGAAAGTCCGGATCCTCTTTATACCTTTCGAATTGCTCTGCCAAATAATCCAATACCTCTTGTAATGCCGGCGGAACAAAACTCCCCCCAAACTGACCAAAATAGCCTTTCTCAAACTCCGCATGACTCATACCGGTTCCCCCTCGGATCAGCTTTGTGAAACCCTTCTTTACAGTACATTTTATAGACGGCTCATCCCAAACATGTCATTGTGTTTTTTCGATCCGATAAGTCTTTTATCCAGAGTGACATGTCCTCGTACTTGTCATAGATGATACAGTTCCTGGTCAATCGTCCGCCGTACGTGTATCCCAATTGATGGAACACAGCGTTCATGCCAAATGACAGGGATCGGGCGTGGGAAAAAACACAATAGATTCTCTGTTGGAACAACTCCTTTTCCAGGCATAGAATCAAATGTTTCATGAGCCCCTTTTTCTGATGTTCGGCATCGGTCGCGCAATCCGCGATTTCTGCATGGTGAAGCGCCTGGTTTACGTGCGCGGCGGCCGCGCTGACGATCTGCCCATCCGTTTCAACCGCATGGATGATCACGCCGTCCTTCATCAACTTTGCCAGATACGCAGGCTGGCTGACCGGGGTTGGATAGACAGGAAATGTCGCGGCATACAGCGCGGCCAGTTGTTCGACATCTTCTTTCGTTGCTCTGCGCAAGGAATAATTTGGGGGAAATCCTCTGTCTTCTGCTGATTCCGGCAGTGTCAGCACATGCCGAAGAATATGATCCTCCTTAAGCCAGAGGTCACTGTTTCTTCTCTCAACGGAGTGATATCTGGTCATTGCATAGGCGTCGCTGCCGTTGTAGTATGCGCGATACACACCCTCTATTTCATAGCCCCGGGAAAGGAAGCGATCCACATGTTCCGCCCGCACTCTGACAATCGTTTTGGTATAGGAGAATTGCTGAGCAAGCTCTTCGAGTCGCTCTATCATCCCTTCTACACTGCCTCGATAGTCATCTACCCGGATTCTGCTGCTGACACCGTCCAATCGAACCTGCATTTCGAATCCACGGCCAGTTTCCACGCGGTCCATGACTCTGTCTTCCAAACTCGTGAAGCGGCTCTCGTCTGTCATGATCGTTCACCTGCCTGTAGAGGAACGTTCGTGATGGTTCACACGCGGATGATGCTGCCTTTCTTTGAAAATGCGGATAAATTCTACGAGCCCCTCTACGGCCGCAGCAAGCAGCTTTTCTCCTTTTTCCTTGGTGGCGACAGTCGGATCTCCCAATGTACCTGTTTCCGAGATGGCGCTCCAATAAGGCATCATAATCACCGGTCTGCCTTCTCCACGACCGACCAGATCCAGCCAAAAATACTTGGAGGTTTTGAACTTATCCAAGTCCCGCACCGCTTTATCCATTTGGACCAATTCTTCCTTTATGGCAAGGTACATGGAGGTTTCCAGTTCACAGGCGTGGTTGATCCCCCCGGGGTTCTCTGATTCCCGGATTTGTTCGGCTAGCTCGATGACAGGCTGAAGATCCCAGTGAGAGATGGTTGCACACATGACATCCGGATATTCCAGAATGGTTTGTCGGGCCACTACCTGCAGCAGCGATACGTTGCTTCCGTGCCCATTTAACAGGAGAATCCGTTTAAACCCCTGATGCGCCAAGCTTCTGCACACATCTGTGACGTAATGGATGAATGTTTGCGAACCGATGGAAATGACGCCGGGAAAGTCCATTTGATGCGGAGCGTAGCCGTGGTTGATGGGTGGGATAACGATCATTTCGGACGGAATTTGTTGAGCGGCCCGGATGCAAACTTCATTGGCCAAAACCAGGTCGGTATCTACGGGCAGATGGTGACCATGTTCCTCAATCATGGCTACTGGAACAACTGCAACCCGCTCTTCGTGGATGGCTTGCTGAACTTCCGGCCAGGTCATTTCGGCAAACAGATACTTTTTCATGCGCGTTCCCCCGATTGCGATTGTTTGGTAGATCGGCTTTCTTCAAACTCCTGTTTGATTCTCTTCTGCAAGACCGGACTCTGAATCACCTTATAGGCGGTCAATGCCATCGCTTTGCCTGCCAAAAGCATTACTTCGTATGCATGCTCCGTGTTGCACATGGCTGCAAATTCCGGTGTATGGCCGGGAACCATTTGCTCCGTCAGCGAGAGAACGGGATGAATCGCCGGTACGACGTTGCTAACGTTTCCCATATCGATTGATCCTTTTCCCTCTTGAAACCGTGTTGGATCTGAATATTTCGTCTCTGCCAAAGATTCCTCGAATACCTCCCCCAAAGCCCGATTGCTGTTCATCGCGTCGTAAAAATGGCCAATCGGTTTGATTTCCAGGTCGGTACCCGTACTTACTGCTGCACCTCGTGCACAATTCAGGACGCGCTCGACGACCTCCTCCAAAGTCGTGTTATCTTCGGATCGGATGCAAAACTCTGCAACAGCGCGTTCTGGAACAATGTTTGTAGCAAGTCCTCCTTCCTTGATAATTCCGTGGATTCGCACATCCGGTTTTACATGCTGACGCAAGGCATTTACCGCGTTGAACGTCTGGATGACACCGTCGAGAGCATTTTTACCCTCCCAGGGCTCTGAGGCAGCATGCGCAGGTTTCCCGTGAAAAATAAACTCATAGGAATGAAAAGCCAGAGACTCCACGTGGATGATCGTTTCGTAGCCAGGGTGAAACATCATGCAAATATCCACATCGCGGAATACCCCGGCGTTGATGAGGTCAATCTTGCCGCCGGTGCCTTCCTCATCGGGCGTTCCAATCACAGATACCTTGAACGGAATATCTTCGCCCAAGAGGGTTTTTCCTAACGCAATGCCGGCTGTCACGCTGGCCATGCCGATCAGGTTGTGTCCGCAGGCATGGCCGATTTCCGGAAGGGCGTCATACTCGGCACAGAAGGCGACATGAAATCCACCGGTACCCCTTTCGAGCTGCGCCACGTACGCAGTATCCAGACCGCCTGCTCCTCTCGTCACACTAAAGCCGTTCTGTTCCAGGTACTCACACATGATCGTTGAAGCGAATCTTTCCTGCAAGCCCAGTTCCGGATTGTCAAAAATCCGCTTGCTGATAGAGACAAGGGCTTCTCTTTCTTTTTCGATGATGTCATTCATCTGTTCCAATACTCGCAAAGTCATTCTCCTTTCGTTACACCAAATGACAGGAGACGAGATGGTCTGGATTCACTTCGCGCAAAACGGGTGCTTCCGTACGGCAACGATCCACGGCCATCGGACAGCGGGGATGAAAACGGCAGCCGGCCGGGATTCGGCTGGGATCCGGCGTTTCTCCCGTCAAAACCATCCGTTTTCGGTCTGTTCTCTTTTTCGGTGCAGGCATGACGCTGACCAGCGCCTTGGTGTAGGGATGAAGACACTCGCCGGCTATCAGTTCGGCTGGCCCAATCTCCATGATTTTTCCCAGGTACATGATCGCAATCCGGTCAGAAATCAGCCATGCCAGGGAAAGATCGTGCGTAATGAACAGATAGGATATGTCTTTCTCGTCTCTGAGCTTCACCATCAGATTCAAGATGTCGGCCCGAACGGAAACGTCAAGCATCGAAACCGGCTCGTCGGCAACGATAAAATGCGGATGTAAAACCAAAGCGGCCGCAATCACCACACGCTGGCGCTGTCCGCCGCTCAGCTCGTGCGGGTACCGGTACAGATACTGCTCTCCCGGTTTCAAACCTGCCGATTCCAGAGCCTCCGTTACTTTTTTCAGCTTCTCCTCCTCAGAAGAAAGCAGTCCGTGTACCAGAAGCGGTTCGGCGACGATGTCGATGATCATGTGCTTTGGATTCAGGGATTGGTACGGATCCTGAAAAATCATCTGGGCGCGTTGACGAAACTTCCTCATTTCTTTTTGTGTGATGATCTGATCTTCAAAGGTGATCTCTCCCGCACTCGGAATAACCAGATGCAGCAATGCTTTGCCAAAAGTCGTTTTGCCGCTGCCGCTTTCTCCAACCAGCGAGACAATTTCCCCATTTCGAATGGTCAAATCGATCCCATCAACGGCGGTCACTTTTGTTTGGCTGTTGGAAAACAAGTCTTTTATCAGGCCTTGATGCTTATCGAATGTTACCTGTAGTCCCTTTGCCTGGATCACGACATCTTCTTTTGATGGTTTATTCACTGGTTTCCCCCCTCAGGTGGCAAGCGACAACCTGTCCAGAATCAATCTGCCGTAAAGGGGGCTCACTTATCCGACATGTGTCACTCGCATGCTCACAGCGCGGATGAAAACGGCAGCCGCTGGGAGGCGTCAACAGATTGGGGGGGACTCCGGGAATGGAGGATACCATTTCTCTGCTGCCGTAAGGGTTGGGGAAAGATGTAACCAATTTTTGCGTATAAGGGTGAGCAGGTTGTTCAAGAATTTGTTCGACGGTTCCATACTCTACGATCTTTCCGCCGTACATGACGGCCGCCTTATCGCATGTTTCCCCCATCACAGAAAGATCATGGGTGATCAGAATCATGGCCATCTGCAGGTCTCGGCGCAGTCTTTCCAGCAAGTCCAATATTTGCGCCTGCACCATCACATCCAATGCGGTTGTCGGTTCATCTCCGATGATTAACCGCGGACGGCATGCCAGGGCCATGGCAATCATCACGCGCTGTTTCATGCCGCCGCTGAACTCATGCGGATACTGATCGATTCGCTCAGGATTTATCTCTACGAGTTCCAGCAGGTCTTTGACCCTCTTTCTGGCAGCGTCGTAGGCAGTTTTCTCGTGCAGCATGACTGCTTCCGCAATCTGATCGCCGATCTTCATGACAGGATTCAACGCGTTCATGGCTCCTTGAAAAACGATGGAGATGTCCTTCCAACGGGTTCGCCTTATCTTCTGTGTGCTTTCCTTGGCGAGATCAAGCCCGCGAAAAAGGACCTCGCCGCCGACGACTTCTCCTTCAGGCGGCAGCAAACGGGTGATGGACAGGGCCGTGGTGGTTTTCCCGCATCCTGACTCTCCTACCAGGGCCAAGACTTCTCCTTCCTGTAAAGAAAAGCTTACCCCGTCCACTGCTTTGACGACTCCTTCCTTGGTTCGAAAATACGTCTTCAAATCACGAACTTCCAGCAGACTCATCGCTTACCTCCGTTGCAGCTTGGGATTGAACAGTTCATCAAAGGCGTAACCCAAAAAGGTAAAGCCGAGAACGACGGCCACCACGCATAAGCCGGGAGGGAGAAGAAACCAATACGCTCCCATACTGCCGGCCCCGGATGTAAATGCATAGTGAAGCATCATCCCCCAGCTGGGATGCGTGGGATCTCCCATGCCCAGAAAACTAAGGGATGTTTCCGACAAGATGGCAACGGCCGATACGAGGATGGTGTTTGCGAAAATCAGCGGAAACACATTGGGAAAAATGTGCCTGCGCATGATGGTAAAGTGACTGGCGCCAATTGCGCGGGCGCGCTCAACAAATTGCCGCTCCTTGATGGACAGGGCCTGAGCCCGAACGATTCGAGCCGTGCTGGACCAGCTGGTGATGCCGATGACCAGAATGATGTTCCAGATGCTGGTTCCCAAGAGAGCGGCAAGCACCAGCATCAAGGGAAGCCAGGGCAAAACGAGGAAAATTTCTGTAAACCGCATCAGCAGCGTATCAATCTTTCCGCCAAAGTATCCGGCACAGATGCCGACCAATGTTCCGATCAGCATGGTGATGCCGGTGGCCAGAACTCCAACACCCAGAGACGTCCGCGAACCGGAAATCAAAGCGCCCAGCACATCACGCCCCATATCATCCGTTCCCAGCCAATGCTCCGCACTGGGAGGCTGAAGCACGGCGCCTCCACTGCCAAATTCCATGGGATCGTACGGATAGACAATGGGCCCGATGGTCGAGATGAGCGCGAACAGAAAAAAGAGAAACGCTCCCAGCATGCCGATGCGATTCTCGCGGAAAACCGTCAGCCATCGATGAACCTTGTGCCGCTTTACACTTTTCCTGGAGGACGGATTCGTCTCCAGTGCTGACTGATTCAAGACAGGTTCGTTCATAGCGGTCTCCTTTCTAGGCTTTTATGCGGGGATCCAGGTATCCGTAGAGAACATCAGCCAACAAATTCGCAAAGACCACACAGACACTGATGAAAAAAAAGATCCCCTGCAAAAGCGGATAATCCCGGTTCATCAACGCCTCAAACATCAAGCGGCCAATGCCCGGCCAGGAAAAGACGGTCTCCACCTCAATGGCGCCCGCAATAATGAAGCCAAAATTAATGGAGACGAGGGTAATCAGGGGAAGCATGGCGTTCGGCACGGCATGCCGGCGCAATACATATTTATCCGAGAAGCCCTTTGCTTTGGCCGTCTGGATGTAATCTTCCGTCAGCACATCCAGCAAGGTATTTCGCATGATCAATACATATTGACCAATCAGCACCAGACTGAGTGAGAGCACGGGCAAGAAAAGATGCTTTCCCATATCCAGGAAAAGAGCCGCGGTGTTTTCAAAGCTTTTGCCTGCTGTCACCATCCCTGTTGTGGGAAATGCCATCAAATAGACGCTGAAAAACGCGACAAGCACCACACCCAGCCAAAAGGTTGGCATTGAATAGGTGAGCAGGGAGAAGCCAAGTGCGAAAACATCCACTTTTGTGCCCCGTTTTCGTGCAGACAATATCCCTAACAGTGTCCCGCCCACCAAGGCAATGATGCTTGCCGTCCCCACGAGAAGAATCGTGGGGAGCAGCTTGCCGGCAATGATGTCCATGACGGGTTGTTTGAACATAAAGGATGTCCCCAGGTTCCCTTGGAGCAGTTCCTTCACGTACGTGAAAAATTGAATATACCACGGTTGATCAAGCCCGAACATTTGCTTCATCTGTTCGATGGCTTCAGGTGACATTTTGGGATCGCGGAGAAGCATGGCCAAGGGATCACCCGGCATCACGCGAAACAGAAAGAAATTGATTACAAGCACGAATAACACGGTGATAGCGGCATGAAACGTCTTTTTCAGCAGATAGGCAGTTTTCATCGCGTTATCACTTCTGGTCGAAATCGTCAATGGTCTTTCTTTTCCGGGCAATCAAGACGCCAATCACGGCCATTGCCACGATGGCGAGTCCAGCCCAAATCAATCCGGATTGACCTGAACTTTGTTGCGCCGTTTGAGAGGCAGCAGGCGCAGCATTGGAAGCCGGTGTTTCTGAAGCGGAGGGGTTGCTCGCGGGTGTCGATTTCGGGCTGACAGAGAGATAATTGTAGTGGTTATAACCCTGGAACAAAGCTCCGCCGATCGGTTTCCACCCGTCCCATTTGTCTGTGCGGACCGCCTGCATGCCATGATCCTCCAACAGAATAATGTACGGCACGTCTTCATACACCATTTTCTGCATGTCCTTGATCATCTGTTCTCTCGCGGCCTGGTCGACAATGGTTCCCTGCTCGATCAACATCTTGTCGTATTGTGGATTGGAGTAATAGGTTTCACTCAAGTTGCCAATTTGGTCCGTGCTGACGACGCTCAGAATGGTGGTCGGGTCTACGTCTGTGCCCCATCCCCAAATGAACAGGTCAAAGTCAGCATTGTCGTAAATTTTATCGGTCAAGAGTCCGTCGTCCATGGTTTCTACTTTGGTGCCGATCCCTACTTCCTTGAACATGCCGCTGATCATTTGCCCAGCCTTGACCTCTTCTGCTGTTTCCCCGCGGAGGAAAAGCCGGAACTCCAGCTTCTTTCCCTTTGCATCCTCCCGAATCCCGTCTCCGTCCCGATCGGAAAAGCCGGCTGCTTCGAGCAATTGTTTGGCCTTTTCCGGATTGTACGAGCGCATCTCCTCTCCCTGCGGCTCATAATGCCAGTTGGCAAAGACGGAGGGCACCAGCGTCGTTCCGATCCGGGCCTGACCGGAGTAGGCCACATCGATGACCTGTTGTTTATGAATGGCGTACTCCATCGCTTTTCGCACTTCCTTCATCAAGAGCAACGGATTGCCTTTCGAGTTGGGATCTTTCCACACGTTGATGGCCAGATCGGTAAAATGATTCCCTGGATTGGACACGACCTGAATGTTCTTTTCCGATTGAAGCAGTTTGACCTGGTTCGGGTTGATATTGATGGCGCCGTCAATCTCCCCGATCTTCAAGGACTGGACCATCGTATCGTTGTTGGCGTAAAGCGGGAAAATGAGCTGCTCGATCTTGGGTGCCCCCAAAAAGTAATCCTTGTTTGCTTCCAGCTTCACATACTCGCCTTTTTTCCATTCGACAAACTTGAAAGCGCCAGTCCCAATCGGCTTGTCATTGGGCCACGTTTTCAAATCTTCGAATTTGACGCTGCTCCAGATGTGCTTGGGCAGAATGGGAGCTGTTACCTGAAGCATGTTCGCCTTTGGCTTCTCCGTTTTGATCACGACCGTCAACGGGTCAGGCGTTTCAATGGCTGTAATTCCCTTCAAAAAGTCTGCGTACATCCCTGTTTGGGCTTTCATCAGGGATTCGTATGTAAACTTCACGTCCTCGGAAGTGAATGGCTGGCCATCATGCCACTTTACGCCCTCCGCCAATTTGAACGTCCAGGTGAGATGATCGTCGCTAACCTTCCACTCCTTTGCCAATCGGCCAACCGGCTTGACATCATTGTCATACGCAATGAGGGTATCATACAGCAACAAGTGCAGTTCAAAGGTCACGATCCGGTTGGATATAAATGGACTCAAGCTGTCAGGCTCTGCAGTCCAGCCTACGCGCAACGTCACTGGTTCCTCTGCGGCTTGAGCAGCCCCGATGGTGAAGAAAGGAAAAATGAACAGCGCGACAGACATGCAAAAGGCAAGAAGCGTGAACCTGCTTTTTTTCTCGAAGCGAACCTTGCTCATTTCTTTATCCCCCTTTTTCTATTCAATCGTTGCGCATTCTTCCACGTAAAACTTCCCTCGCGTGGCGTCCAAACGCGCTTGGACGCCGATCGGAAGAGTAGCTAACTCCCGCGTATGACCCAAAGGCAAGCCGTAGAGAACGGGGATGTCCAGTGGCGCCAAACGATCTTCCAGTACGTCCTCGAGGCTGAACGTGACGGGAAAGCCTGGATTGTGCTTGTACGGAACACAATCCTTGCACTCTCCGATGACAATGCCTGCTGCCTTTTGAAGTTTTCCGGCGTTGAACAAGTGTGTCAGCATATGATCGATGACCCACGGTTCCGTGTCCAATTCTTCGAGAAACAGAATCTTGCCTTCCGTTTCGACTTCGTATGGCGTTCCGAGGGATGCGCACAGCAGAGTCAGATTGCCGCCAATCAGTTCACCGCTTGCTTCCCCAGCCTGAATGGTGTGAATGTACTTTTTTTCGTTCTCTTTTTTTATTTCCCCGATTGGTTCGGGGGAAGTTAACGCTTTGAAAAGATATTCTTTCCTGTAATCAGAAAGGTCTTCGGCATTATACCCAGCCATGCCTGGACCATGAAACGTTACCAATCCGGTTCGTTTGTGGATGGCCAGATGCAGGGAAGTAATGTCGCTGTACCCGATCAGAATTTTTGGGTTTTGGCGAATGGCATCAAAATCAAGCAAATGCAGAATTCTGGCACTGCCATATCCGCCCTGGGTAACGAATATGGCATCAATGGAGTCATTTTGAAACATGGCATTCAGATCGGCGGCCCGTTGTGCGTCCGTTCCCGCCAAATATTCATGCCGCTCGTTGACATGTTCACCAACCACAACGCGATAGCCCCACTCTTCCAACGTGCTGATCCCGCGTTTTAGATCACTTCTGTTGTAAAGAGGGCTGGCAGGGGCTATGATTCCGATCGTGTCCCCCTGCTTTAGCCGGCGAGGCTTACATTTGTCCACATTCACTCCCCCTTTTTACAGGCTCCTGTAACCCAGTTCACGGGATATTTGACTTGCAGCTGCAAGCAGTTCTTCAATGAACCTGCCCGTATTTTCTTCAGAAAAATCAGACTTCGGCCCCGAAAGAGAGATGCCTGCGACAGCCCGATTTCCGTGATCAAACAAGGGGGCGGCCAGAGCGGATACGCCAACCGCCAATTCTCCATTGGATACGGCATAGCCTCGCGAACGAATGGTATCCAGTTCTTGTTGCAATGTGTCTTTGTTTGCGATGGTGTGTGGTGTGAAGGGTTCCAAATTACCGAGTAAGGCAGGAATTTGTTCGGGAGGAAGGTTAGCCAGGATTACTTTGGACAGCGCACCAGCATGAATGGGAAGCCGCTGCCCCACTTTGATGCCCATCATAAAGTCTTGCATCGTTTCAATGTTGACCAAACAGAGGGCCTTTCCGTTGTCAAAAATGCTTAAATTCACATTGAGACCGGTTCGTTTCGAAAGGTCTTGCAGATGAGGCGTGGCAACACGGATAACATCAATCCGACTGACAGCCTGTCCGCTGAGGCGCACGATCTGCATGCCTAGGCGGTATTTCCCAGTCCGCGCGTCTTGATCGATATACCCGCGAGAAACCATGGTCTGGACGGAACGATAGGCGGTTGCAAGGGCGAGTCCTGTTCGCACAGAGATTTCCCCTAATGTCAGCTCTGCTTCAGCCGCTAGTGCTTCCAAGATATCGAATGCCCTATCCAGAACCCGAATGCCTTGATGTTTCTCCACGATCGTTATCACTCTCCTTTATTTTCATCCAGTGAAAATGTATTTTCATTTTATGATTTCAGTTTAGCCAGTAAATAGACTGAAAGTCAACAATATTCTTACGATTTCATGCAACATGAAAAAACACAGAACCTCTCTTTCCTGTAAAGGATGAGAGGTTCTTTCGAATAGTCTGGATTTTTGTTTTCTCTTACACGAGAGCTTCGGCAAAAAATTCGTGATAGAGCGCGAGAACCGCACGGTCGGCATCTACCTCCTTCACCCCAAACATCATGCTTACTTCCGATGACCCTTGATTGATCATTTCCAAATTTACTTTTGCTTTCGCCAGGGCGGAAGTAGCTCTCGCCGAAGTCCCGACAGAACGCCTCATCCCTTCCCCGACAATCATCACAAGGGCAAGATCCTGCTCGACAACCACATCTTCCGCATGCAGTTCACGCTGAATTCGTTGAACGACACGTGCCTGGATTTCCTCTGTGAAATCTTTTTTGCGCAAGATCACGGAAATGTTGTCAATACCCGAAGGAGTGTGCTCGTACGACAACCCTTCTTCTTCGAGGATTTGCAGAAGCTTCCGTCCAAACCCTACTTCTCTGTTCATTAAGTATTTGCTGACATAAATGCTGCAAAATCCCTTGTCACTTGCAATACCTGCCACGCGATTTTCGTAGGACTCTCTTTCCGACACGATGATCGTACCCGGCGCACTCGGATTGTTGGTATTTTTGATACATACGGGAATGCCTGCCTGATAGGCCGGAAGCAGCGCCTCCTCATGAAAGACCGAAAATCCGGAATAAGAGAGTTCCCGCATCTCGCGGTAGGTAATGACACTGATTTCCTTTGGCTTCTCGACCAAGCTCGGATTCACCACGTAGACAGAGTCCACATCGGTGAAATTTTCGTACATGTCCGCTTTGAGCGCGGCTGCGAGAATAGAACCCGTAATATCTGATCCGCCACGAGAAAACGTGACCAGAACCCCTTCTTTCGTATATCCGAAAAATCCCGGAAAAACAACAATTCCTTTTCGGTCTTGCAACGTGCGAAGATTTTCATATGCTTCTGGAAGCACTTGGGCGTTTCCCGCTTCATCGGTGACAAACAGCCCGGCTTCAAAAGGATTTACATAGTGGGCCTCTACCCCCAGATTTCGCAAGTAATGAGCAACCAGTTTGGCGCAAGTGTCCTCTCCAGCCGCTTTCGCCTGATCGAGAAAACGGGATGGGTCTGCTCCATGTTTGATCGTCAGCGCTTCGGCAAGGTCAGCCTTCAATTGTTCCATGATCTCTTGTGAGAGGCCAAGGTCCTCTGCGATGTCGATATATCGTTGAAAAATGGCATCCTGTATCTCGCTTGCGTTGCCGCCACTAAGCATTTTCTCTGCGTACATGATCAACAGATCCGTAACCTTGATGTCCTCCTTGAATCGCTTTCCCGGTGCAGACACCACAATGACCCGTCGTTCTGCATCTGACCTGATGATCGCACATACTTTCTTGATCTGCTCAGCACTGGCTAATGATGTTCCCCCGAATTTTGCAACTTTCATCTCCGACTCCTCCAACGGTTTTCTGTCTATTCATGGATATAGGTTAAAATAGTTTCCCTAAAAAGACAAGTGTCCTTTTCAGGAGGACAAAAGCTGTTCTTATTTAAAATCTTCAATATACCTATGTAATTTATCAATTAGTCAAATCATGAAAAGCAGTGTTAGAATCAAAATTGCTAAAATGGTCAGTTTTTTTCTTGCAAAGGTTGTGTCTCTCAATGTCCTTCTCTTGGAAACGAAATCTCATCGTGCTATGGATCGGGGTCTTTTTTTGCAGCACCGCATATTCCATCTCCATCCCCTTTTTACCTATTTTTCTTAACACCTCTCTAGGAGTGGAGGAACATCTGGAAGCGTGGTCAGGAATCTCGTTTGGCATTACGTTTCTGGTAAGCGCGCTGATTTCGCCCTACTGGGGGTCTCTTGCAGACAAGTACGGACGAAAGCCCATGCTGATACGGTCCGGTTTCAGCCTGGCCGCCTTGTATTATTTGAACTACCTGGTTACAGACCCTTACCTGTTTCTCGTGATTCGTGTTCTCCAAGGACTGCTGGCCGGCTTTGTGCCCGCTTCCATCGCGCTGGTCGCAACCAATACGCCGGAAAAGCACGTCGGTTATGCCCTGGGAGTCATGGCGACTGCTGGTGCCACAGGCGGAATTGTTGGACCGTTGGTTGGCGGTTTTGTAAGCCATATGTGGGGGAACCGGGAAGCATTTCTCATTTCTTCCTTTGTCGTATTGATAGCGGCACTGATCGCCACGTTTTTCGCCAAAGAAACAAAGGTGAACCGTACCGCCACTCGCTCGTCCATACGAGAGGACCTGCGAACGGCGATGAAGAACGGTCCCTTTGTCAGGGTGTTGGGGCTTGCCATGATGGTTACCGTATCGGTCATGCTTCTGGAACCGCTGTTGACCGTTTACGTGCTGCAGCTGGGAGCCTCCCAAAAGGATGCGGCCCTGAGTTCGGGGATCATTTTCTCCGCGGTCGGGATTGCCACCGTTCTGGCAGCTCCGCGGTGGGGCGCTCTGGGAACCAAAGTAGGATACTCAAAAATCCTGCTGATCGGCTTGTTGGGCGGAGGAATCGGCAACCTTTTGCAGTTCTTTTTTACCGATCTGTATGGGTTTGGCATCCTTCGATTTTTCTACGGTCTGTTCTTCGCCGCTGTCTATCCATCTATCAATGCCATGATCGTAAAAGTGACCGAACCGGAATTCAGGGGCAGGGCGTTCAGCCTCAACCAGTCAGCTACACAGCTTGCAACCATGATCGGCCCGGTACTGGGGGGGTTACTGGGGGGCTGGATTCCGATTCGATATGTGTTTGTCATCAATGGAGCGGCACTTTTGATAACCGCTGTAATCATGATACGAAGGAGACAGGATGATACAGATGTCAGTCAGAGAAGCCTCCTGACTGATGACAAGCTGGCAGTGAAGTAAGCATTTGATCGGATTCCAGCACAATGATTGCCTGACTCCATTCTTTCACAGCACTTCGATACATGGCATACGCGACCTGTTCCGCGTCAATCGCACGATATTTTTGTAACGGTCCGATCAAGAATAGCGAAAGAACGGACGAAAGAAGGATGGCACTTTTCTCACCCAAGCGAAATTCCTTGCGATCCCCAAGCAGCAGTGACGGCCGGAATATCAACAGCTGCGGGAATCCAATTTCCGCCAATTTCTCTTCCAACTCCCCCTTCACACGGTTGTAAAAGAATGGGGAGTGTTTATTTGCACCGATGGCGGAGACCAGCAAAAACTTTTGGGCACCATTTCTCTTCGCGATGCGGGCGATTTGAAGCGGATAATCAAAATCCACCCTGCGAAATGCTTCTTTGGTTTTCGCCTTCCTCATAGTGGTTCCCAAACAACAAAAGATATCGTCTCCTGCCATCAAATCCGAGTACTTCTCCAATTGATCAAAATCGGCAACCACTTCCTGCAGGTTGGGATGTCGCAGGTGTAGCGGCCTTCTTACAACGGCCGTCACTCTTGAATATTCGGGGCTTTCCAACAAATACCGTACCAGTTGTTTCCCGATCAATCCTGTAGCACCATAGAGAACTGCCGTTCTTTTCTGCATGGTCATCACCTTTTCTCTTCGAGGTAGGATCATTTCCAGGACTCGTCACGACGAGTCTCTTTTTCTTGGGTCCTTCCGCTGATTTGCATTCCTTTTACATAGTTTTTTTCTATTCTGCATGATTTTCGATATAATGAAAGGATAACACTTCGTACGGAGGATTCCACACCATGTTACAACGGGAATTAATGCGGGAACAAGTCATGCGGTTAAGCGAGCAAATTCTTGTTAACATGGAGGAGCCTATTATTGAGCGCGGCTATGCCTATTTTTCGGACGGTCTGGTCTTTAACATTCAAGTCGAAAAAGGTAGACGCCTCACAAGTGATGTGCAAGGCTCTCAGGTGTATCGTGTGGTCCTTATTCTGGACAATTTTCTCAATAGCACCTGCTCCTGTCCCTACTCGCGTTTTTGCAAACACATCGCGGCTACTTTCTTTCAAGTATACAGCGTGTTTGAAAACCCAAGAAACTTCCTTGCCAAGGTGAAACAACCAAGATCCGCAACCTTTTCTCCTTCGCTGCTGTACCCTGCCTACAAAAAGCCGACAAAAGACACCCGCCCAAGTACCTTCATGCACGCGACAGGTGTTGCCTTAACCGAGAAAAGCTCGGTAAACGAATGGTGGTCATTTTTGGAGAGTTGGACCCGGAATTTAACGTCCGCGATGGAAACCTACCGAGCCTCATCCGAGCTTCTTTCCAGCTATCAGAGCGTGACTGCCGTTGCAGATACCTGGTCTGAAGAACTGGGGGATCTGTTCACCATTCACTCATGCCTCTTCCATTTGCTGAAATTGCAAACCTTTGTAGACAAACATCGCTCCTCTTACTGGTCGGAGGAATTGAATCAGACGGCGGCAAGGCTTCTCGAACACCTGGAAGGAACACTCTTGTATCTCAACGCGTCAGAGGTAAGGAAACATCATCGCCCCCACCTGGAAGCAACCCTGGACATCGTAAAAGATTTGAAGCACAGTGAGTCTTCGCCGATGCACGGACTTTTTGCGTATCGTATGCTTTGGTGGTATTTATTGGATGAAGCTGAGTGGATTCAAGCCGAAGCAACTGAGTTGGAGCAACTGATTCACGATCCCGGCTTGCCCGCTTCCGCAAGGGAAAGATACCAACTGCTTCAGCCGCATTTCTTTGTGATGGAAGAAAAAGATGAAGCCGCCCTTCAGATATGGAGGAGGCGGGAGCACCTCTCCCTCCCTTTTTACCTCATGTATGTAAAAGCCTTCGCTCGCCGCAGCGAATGGCAGCGCGTGTTAGCCTGGATTGATTGGCTGGAGGGATTGATCGGCAGCGCGGATGAACCCGACTACCGTTTGGCAACGGCGATCTGGCAGCAAGCCATGGAAAGGACCGGCCGCGCAGACGAGTGCGGAGCGATGCTCAGGAGATTTTTGCCCAGAAGCTTTCATGCGTATGCTGCCTATCTTTTTGAGCAAAAACAGTATAAACAATGGCTGGATTTGCAAATGTCCTATAAGGTCTCACCTGCAGACGTCAATCAGCTGCAAGCCAAAGCCATTGAGGAGATCGATCCTGTCTTGCTTCTGCCTTTCTATGTGCGTCAAATCGATGGATTGATCCATGAACGGAATCGGGCTTCCTACAAGGAAGCGGTAAGGCTCCTGAAAAAAGCGCGCTCCTGCTACCAGAAAGCAAACCGGGAAGATCGCTGGGAACAGTTTATTCATCAACTGGCCGTTTCGTATAACCGTTTGCGGGCTTTCCAAGAGGAGCTAAGGAGAGGAAATCTGATTACATGAGTGTAGTGGCAAACTTATATCTCACAGCAGAACGATTGTCAGACGGGCATTTTCTTGTCAAAGGCACCCGCCCAAATGGAGCCGTGATCGCGCCCGAAGAGTTGGCAGGCGCTCTTTTTGCCTGGGATGAGAGTTCTTTTTACGGAACGTTTCTCAACAAAACGGAGGATGGGATCCGGTTGCGTCCTTGCGAGGCACTCTCCTTTTTCTCCAGACCCCAATGGCTCGAACACATCGCTTTCACTCTTGATGAGCAGATGGTGCAGTTTCAAAAAACGGCTGTGATGATCCAGGAAGCTCTGGCTGCGGGAAATTTTGCTCCCCATTTTGAAGACTGGAAAGACGGTCGGATGGGTTTTAAGCTTATTGGATCACAGCACTCTATGCCCCCGTATGCGAACAGCTGGCTGACCCTCGTGTTGAGTGAATTTCTCTCCGGTCAGGGGGGCGTACGTTCCGCTTGGAATCATCTCTGTAAACTCTACCCTGCTCTTTCTGTGATGGGAGAGGATTTGTCACCGCACTTGCAGGAGACGGAATGGCTGCAATCAATCGGATGGCTGCCGGACGACACCCCGTTTCGCACTTGCCTGCAAGTAGCGGAAGCAGAAAACAGTGAGAGTGATTGGCACCTGCAGTTTTTCCTGCAAGACAAAGAGCGGCCTGATCAGGTTTATCAAATTTCTCCCGCAGGAGTTTCCCATGACCAAGCGCTTCCTTCTGAATGGCTAGAACATCAAGAGCGCTTTTTACGCGATGTGCAGAAATGTTCCGAGATCCTCCCCTGGCTAACCGGGAGCGATGGCGAATCTCCAATCCGTACCCGACTGACCAATGAGCAGGCATGGTCGTTTTTGACAGAGGGCAGCTTGCAGCTGGTTCAAGCGGGCATCCACGTCTTTTTGCCCGCTTGGTGGGAAAAGGTCAGACGAGCAAGACCAAAAATCAAGGCAAAGGTTCTCTCTTCTGTCGGCTCGGGGAAACAGTCCTATTTGGGAATATCACAAGTCATGGAGTTTGAGTGGAAGCTGGCGAACGGCTCAGTTGAACTTGACGAGGAAGAATTTCGTCGTCTTCTGGAGCATAATCAGAGACTGGTCAAGGTAAAAGGTCAGTGGATTCAATTGACCCCGGATTTGGTCTCGCAAATACAAAAGACGTTGAAGAAATCAAAGGGAAAACATGCTTTCACTCTGCGGGATGCGATGAGACTGCACCTGCTTGGTGCTTTGGAGGAAGAGGTTGCAAAGACTGAGGAATCCGATGTGTCTTCTTCCCTTCAGGTAGAGGTCGAACTAAACCAGCATCTGCTCCACTTCATAACCAAGCTTCAGGAGATGCGGGAAATTCCGATCCTGGATCAACCCTCCGCCTTTCGGGGAACGCTGCGACAATACCAGTTGGAAGGGAGTTCCTGGCTTCTCTTTTTGCGGCAGTTTGGTCTGGGTGCGTGTTTGGCCGACGATATGGGGTTGGGAAAAACGGTTCAGTTTATCAGCTATTTGTTACACCTGAAAGAAACCGAGTCCTTTGACACCCCATCCCTGCTCATCTGTCCGACTTCGGTGATCGGAAACTGGCAAAAGGAATTGGAGCGATTCGCCCCTTCCCTCAAGATTTATGTCCACTACGGCAATGCACGGAAGAAACAAGACGAGTTTCCCTCATCCATACAGGGAGCAGACCTGGTGATAACCTCTTACGCTCTGTCTCATTTGGATGGGCAGGAGCTATCATCTGTGAGGTGGAATACGCTCTGTCTGGATGAGGCCCAGCACATCAAGAATGCCTATACCAAACAAGCATCGGCAATCCGCAACTTGCATGCCCGTCACCGTATCGCTTTAACGGGAACCCCCATCGAAAACCGGTTAACCGAACTATGGTCGATTTTTGATTTTCTCAATCCGGGGTATTTGGGCAGTCTGGGCGAATTTACTCAGCGTTTTGTCCTCCCCATTGAGCGAAGTCAGGACCAGAAACTGATTCTGCAAGTCCAGCGTCTGATTCAACCCTTCCTGTTACGACGTGTAAAAACCGACCCAAGGATTCAATTGGATTTGCCCGAGAAAAATGAAGGGAAGGAATATGTTCCGCTCACAGCTGAACAGGGGGCCCTCTATGAATCCACGATCCATGACATGTTTGCCCGTCTTGACGATGCCTCCCCTATGGAAAGGCGGGGACTCATCCTCACAACGCTGACTCGATTAAAGCAGCTATGTGATCATCCGGGGCTCGTCCTGCACGATACGTCCTCACCCGACGAAAAACGGCGCTCAAACAAGATCGAACGTCTGCTGGAGCTGGTTGAGGACATCCGCCGCAAAGGAGAACGCTGTCTGATCTTTACGCAGTATATTGAAATGGGGAACTTGCTGCGGCGAATCCTTGAAAGCGAAGGTCATGGTCCCGTCTTCTTTTTAAACGGGTCAACTCCAAAAGACAAGCGTGACGAAATGATTGAGAAGTTCCAGGACACTTCCCTTCCTGACCATCTGCGTGCCGGCATCTTCATCCTGTCTCTGCGTGCTGGAGGAACCGGCTTGAATTTGACAGAGGCCAATCACGTCTTCCACATGGATCGCTGGTGGAACCCGGCTGTAGAGAACCAGGCAACCGATCGAGCCTATCGAATCGGGCAGCAGCGTCATGTGCAGGTCTACAAGTTTATTGCCCTCGGAACAATCGAAGAGCGCATCGATGAGATGATGGAGAACAAGCTTTCCCTCAGCCATAAGATTGTAGGCAGTGGCGAAAGCTGGATCACCGAACTGTCTACCTCCGAGCTGCGGGAACTGTTTACGCTTCGTCACGATTGGCTTGATTAGAAAGGATCGGTGGCTGCATGGAAAAGGAATCGAAAAAGCAAACGTCAAGGGAGAGTAAGGAGAAAAAGCTTACCCATTCAAAACTGCCAGAGGCCTGGCGACGATTTTATGAGGAGATAAAAAATAAGGTAACGGTCCGATCATGAAGGAGATCGGACCGTTACTTACGATACAGCGGGTTAAAGGGCATACCACAGGAAGAGTGAGCCAGATACTGCGCTTAGCAAGAACAAAATGATGCCTGCTCGAACCCGCTCTTGAAACAATCGGAGCATCCCCAGACTGAACAAGATGCCGGTCATGGAGATAAAAGCGACTCCAAACCAGAACTGCTCCCACGTTAAACTGGCCAAATCCACGTTACCCATATATGATACACCTTCCTTGTTCTCAAATCCCTGGTTGATTTACCTCTATCTCGGACAATACCAGATTATCCGTTTTCGCACTAGCCATTTTGAGGCCTCGTCACAAAAATGTGCTCAATGGATGAAAATCTTCCATACAAAATGGTAAAATAAAGCTTAGTCTCATACTTTCTTACTCCCTTGGTGATAGGAGCCCTTTGATGACGATTCGAAAAATCCTCTTGTTGGTAATACTGCTCGCCATTGGCTTACTTCTTTTGCCTTACAGCGTTCCGTTCTTGCTTGCCTTACTGACGGCAATGCTCTTGGAACCGTTCGTTTTGTTTATTCTCCAAACGTTTCGTCTGAATCGTTCAGGCGCGGTAACCGTATCCTTTTTGCTGTTCCTGCTTGTATTTGGTGCAAGTGCATACTGGCTGGGAACGCAGCTGTTGGTTCAAGGTGTAGAAATGGCACAGCGTTTGCCCGCTTTTTCTCAACACGTGTTTGAACTGGTGGAGTCTTCCATCTGGAAATGGGAAGCCTACTACGCCTCTTTGCCAGCTGATATCGAATTCCAGCTGCAGCAGCTGTTTACCGGATTAAAAAGCTCCGCTGTCAATGCCGCTTCCGGCATTGCAAAATGGGTCATTGGCGCCGTTGCTTCCATTCCAATATTCCTCCTTACCTCCATAATCTACCTCGTAGCCTTGTTTTTAATCAGCCTTGACCTGCCGAGATTGCGGGCGGGCTTTATGAGAATGTTCACTTCTTCTGCAAGAGAGAAGGTGGAGGTTGTACTTTCTCAGCTAAACCGTGCAACCGTTGGCTTTTTGCGTGCGCAAGTGATCCTGAGTCTGCTTACATTCGCCCTGTCTTTCATTGGCCTGCTGATCTTACAGGTCAAGTATGCCGCACTCATTGCCCTGTTGATTGTGCTTGTGGATATTCTTCCGATCTTGGGAACGGGCTCTTTTCTCGTTCCCTGGGCCGTCTACAATTTTATTGCCGGCAATTCACACTTGGCCATCGGTTTGATCGTTCTCTTTATCGTAATCACCGTGGTCCGACGCACCATTGAACCCAAAATACTTGGTTCCAGCCTTGGAATCAGCGCGTTGGCCGCTTTGGTCAGTCTCTATCTCGGCTTTCAGCTGATGGGTTTTTTTGGACTGATCCTGGGTCCCGCAATGGTTATTATCTATGAAGCGTTGCGTAAAGCCGGCTTCCTAAAATTCAAGATTGATTTTTAATGGACAACCAAGGTAAAAGACCCAGGACTCTCGGCAGAGCCTGGGTCTTTCACGTAGGGTTACCTGTTTTCCATTTTCCCGATGTTTTCAATGGCCGTCCAAACGTCTGTTGTCCCTCCCCCGATATGCCAGTAAGCTGCGCCGGAGATGCCCAACTCGTAGACTTTCCTCATTTTTTCGGAGATGGAGCGACTTTCTTCCAGCCAAATGGAATGCTTCACGCCGTCTTTTGTATACGTGGCTATGTACTGACCCTTGACCGAATCCCATACCATGCGCGGTTTTTTCTCGGCGAGCAGACTGTACAATTCAGGGATCAACAAATCCTTGGACAGAACTTTTCCATTCATGGTGTACCAGTCTCGCGTGTACAGCGGGATTCCGGCGATTACCTTCTTCGCTGGAACAGCCGATGTCATTTTTTGCAGGTTCTGTGTAAACCAAGGCAGGGAAGCAACTGAACCCGCTTTTGGACCGCCGCTCCAATGCTCGTCATACGACATGACAACCATATAATCGACCAGACTGCCCAGTGCCTTATAGTCGTACGCCGCACTCCATGAATTTCCCAAATCGGGTGGAACATCGATGGACAGGATGACGTGATTTGCCTTCAGTGCAGCAGACAGTTCGCGTATGAACGAGGTGTAGTTGTTTTTGTCGCTCGGCTGTACATTTTCAAAATCGATGTTGACGCCATCCAGCTGGTACTTTTTACTGTAGCTGACGATCTGGTTGATGATCGCCTTTCGCTTCGCTTCCTGTGAGATCGCTTGATGCGTCAGAGCCGCATCAAAACGATTTCCAACCATCGCCCACACTTGCTTTCCATTTTGATGGGCCCACTTTACCAACGCTCCGTCTCCGTTGTCAGTGATGTTGCCAGAATCATTGAGGAAGAACCATCGCGGCGACAATACATTGACGGTTGAATTTTGAACGTTTTGAATAAAATCCGTACTGGTCCCGCCGTATTGCCATGCCAACTGGATGGGCTTGCTTTTGTTTCCTGGATTTGCGACCGGAACGCTTAGCAATCGGTTTAAAACAACTGCCATTTCCTGACGTGTCATATGGCTCTTGGGACGAAATTGCCCCTGGTACCCGGACATGTAGCCGGAACGAATGGCTTCCTTGACATACGGTGCGGCCCAGTCAGCGATTTCTTCTGCATCAGATACCGCAACATCGGCATTCTCTATGTATCTCGGCTTTTGGGATCGGACCAAAATGGCAGCAGCCTCCTGCCTGCTTATGTACCGGGAAGGGTCAAACGTGGAAGGACTGGTGCCGCCAATCAACCCCAGTTGTGCGCCTGCATGAATCCAGCCATTTCCCCAATGTCTCTGCGGAACATCCCGAAACGCCTGTATCGGGCTATTGACAGGCTTGATCCCTAGCGTCCGCCCCAACATGGTAACGAATTCAGCACGTGTGACCGGTTGGTTCGGATAAAACCGGCCCTTTCCGTCCCCCATCACAATGCCTTGCTTATGTAAGAGAGATATTTCCGTTCGAGCGTAGCTGTTCGATATGTCGGTAAAAGGATAAAATTGTGCTTCTGTAAAGGATGAAAAAATGCTCAGTTGTAACAATGTGATCAGTGCGAGTTGGAATCGAAACTTTTTCAAATTGTACCTCTCCATGTGCGTTGTTGGAAAAAGTGAAACAAGTTATGTTAAGTATAACTTTGGTAAACGATTGGTTTCATTTCAAACATTTTGGCAATGAAGGAAGATCCTGTTCCAAATATAAGAAAACCCAGCCGACTTTAGCTAACGCTGGTGTCGGCTGGGGCCCCGAACCCTTTCCTTGTGGCTGAATTCGATGTCCCCATGTTATAAATTTCTTATATACAAACAAAAACGGAGTCCCCCACTCTTTTGGGGGACTCCGTCATGGAGAGAAATGGCCTATACTCCGGTACGTCTTCGCTGATTGTTTGGTTTTTTCGTTTGCTGGCTCTTCATCATTTGATTGCCGGATTTCTGATTGGCAAACGAATGTTGGTTCGTTTGTGCTTGCTTTTTTTCAGCAAGCTTTCGTTTCATTGCTTCCTGCAGGCTGATCTTTCCAGGTTTGCTTGCCGCGGTTTCCGTTTCATTGTGGTTATGTTCCGTCATGTTCCATACATCTCCATTCATTTTCTATCCATTTTTCTCGTATAAAACAAAGCCTTCTTTCACATATTATATAGAGTGCTGTTTAAAGCGCAAACGATACTTGAAAATCTGTCTATTTTTTGGAGGTCTTCGCAAATGGGAACCGGTACAGTGAAATGGTTCAACGCAGAAAAAGGTTATGGATTTATAGAAATGGAAGGCGGCAATGACGTGTTTGTTCACTACAGTGCGATCGCCGGTGATGGCTTCAAGTCCCTCGAAGAAGGGCAACGCGTTCAATGTAACGTTGTTCAAGGAAACCGCGGCCCCCAAGCCGAAAATGTTGTGAAAATGTAGGTTTGTTTAGGTTAAAAGAATTGTCCGTGCTTGGGCAGTTCTTTTTCTATTCCATCCCGTACATACGCTCCGGAGGTGTTCGCCAAATGTATCATGCAAAACGAAATCAGGAACCGGTTCAAGATGAAGAGACGTCTGTTTGGACGTGCAGCAATGAAAGCTGTTCGTGTTGGATGAGAGAGAACCTGACGTTTGATAAAAAACCGCTCTGCCCCATTTGCAGCTCCAACATGGTAATGGAAACGAAAATGCTGCCTCCGCTCACCTGGAACTATACGAAGTAGGCTGACACCTGTAATCTGTGGTATAATCGTCGGGCAATCCATTACGAGAGACATGCGGAGGAACCATGTTGACTTTTGAAGAAAAACTGGCGATTATCGAATCGTTCCCGCAATTGCAGCGAAAACAGGTTTCGCTCGGGCGGGTAAATTTTCATTATGAAGGCAGCGTCCATGACAAAAAAATTGTCGTACAGCACTTGCATCCGAACGGGAACGGCTACGTGTACGCTGGACATTTGCCCAAGACGGCCACAGATGATAAAGGGATGGTCAATATTCGCGATTACTCGGAGAACGAGCTTCGCTCTTTGATTGAGGCGTCGATTCGGTACCTCTCCCGCAAACCGGAACCCAAAGCAGAAACAGACGCTGGCGCAGAGGTCCACGAAGACCGTTGGATCGGCCCGGGACAACAAACGCTTCTGCTCGTAAACGAACATGATCTGTGGAATGTTTATGCCGGTCTAAACCTGGAAGAATCTTTTGAATCCTATAAGGAAGCCGAGCAATACCTTTTGGAAGAAGGTTTTACACGTACATAAACATCCTTGTCGACGATGGACGCTCTTTCCCTTGAGGAAAGAGCGTTGCTGTATGATGGGGATTCTCCGATGATCGTTTGCACGTATGCATAATGACACGATCCAATCGGCAAGCTAAGCAGGAAAAGTTTGGCGTTATTGCCTGAAAGGATGTTTTTGCATGGACGACATCATGCTAGCCCGGGCGACGTTCGGCACGACGATGGCATTTCATATCATCTTTGCCACGCTTGGAGTGGGGCTCCCCCTGATGATCCTGCTCGCCGAACTGCTCTTCCAGCGCACGAAGGACAAAGACTACGAGCTGATGGCCAAACGGTGGACAAAAGGACAAGCCATTTTGCTTGGAGTCGCCATCCCTTCAGGCACGATCGCCGGTGTGCAGCTCTCTTTATTGTGGCCGGGTTTCATGGAGGTGGTGGGCAAAGTCATTTCTCTGCCGTTTCAAATTGAAATCTTTGCGTTCTTCCTAGAGGCTTTGTTCATGTCCATCTACGTATACGCGGCCGATCGCCTGACACCGTGGATGAGAATCATGAGTGTGTTTTTTGTCCTGCTCGGAGCGACTGCCTCTGCCGTCCTGATTACCAATGTACATGCGTTTGAGGGCACTCCTGCCGGGTTTCAAATCGTCAATGGCAGCATTGTGAACGTAAATCCGTGGGCCGCCTTTTTTAATCCGAGTTTTTTTGTCACGGCTCTCCACGTGACGGTATCGGCCTATATGACCGGGGCCTTCGTCATTGCTTCCATCGCCGCCTTGAAAATGCTGAAGGCAAAAAAAGCGAGCCGGGAGTATTTGTTTCACCAAAAAGCGTTGTTGATGGGTCTCATTATGGGGGGGGCCTTTTCCCTGCTCACTGCCCTAAACGGGCATGAGTCGGCACAATATCTTCATCGCTACCAGCCGGAGAAACTGGCCGCCGCCGAAGGCCTGTTCGAAACGCAGCCGTACGCTCCGCTGGCGATCGGGGGATTTACCGATCCGGTAACCAAAGAGGTAAAGTACGCCATTGAGATTCCTTGGCTGCTCAGCTTTTTGGCCGGCAACCGTTTTGACGAGGTGGTGGTCGGACTGAATGATTTTCCGGAAGAATACTGGCCGCCCTTGTTTGTTCACACCTTGTTTAACGCGATGGTCGGAATCGGTTCGATGCTGATTTTCGTAGGATTTCTCGGGTTTGCCTGGAAAAAGCTGCTGAAGCGGGAGTCATTTCCCCGCTGGGTGATGTGGATCTTCGTCTTAAGCGGCCCGCTCTCCATGCTGGGAATTGAATTTGGATGGGTATTCGCCTGCACAGGGAGACAGCCGTGGGTGATTTACCGAACCATGAGGACCGCTGAAGCCGCAACCCGGGCAGAGGGTCTGGCCGTCCTGTTTGGTGTGTTTCTCGTGTTTTACCTCCTGCTCGCCGTCATCACGGTATTCGTATTCCGGCATTATTTCCGGCGTCATCCTCTGAAACTGGATGGAGGTGAGCCTGAGTCTGTACAATAAACCTTGCGCAAAAAGGATTGGTGTGAAGTGACAGATACGATTATTGCGGTGACGCTGCTCTGGATCTTTGTCATGATCTACTCTGTGGCCGCCTCCATCGACTTTGGCGCCGGGTTTTGGTCGATGGTGTATGTGAATCATGAAAAGACCCGTGCGACCAACATCGCCAACCGGTATCTCTCCCCTTCCTGGGAAGTGACCAATGTGTTTATCGTGCTGATCGTCGTCGCTCTCGTCACCTTTTTCCCGGGCGCCATCTACACCCTGGGAACCGTCCTCCTGATTCCGGGAAGCCTGGTCGTTCTGCTTCTGCTCATCCGCAGCGCGTTTTTGGTGTACGCCCATATGGTTCCCAAGTACAACAAAATGCTAAGTATCGTATCCGGCATTACCGGCATTCTCATCCCCGCTCTGTTGATCGCCGTGCTGCCGATCACCCAGGGAGGATTTGTCAAACGGACAGAAGGGGTTCCGATGCTCGATTGGAAAGAGCTGTTGACCAGTCCGCATGTCCTGTCCTACATCGGCCTGGCCATCGCCAGTACGCTGTTTCTCTCGTCGCTCTTGTTAAGCGATTATTCCTTCGTATCGAACGAAAAACAGGCGTTTGAGATCTACCGGCGTGATGCGGTACTGCTTGGACCCGTCACCCTGTTGATGGCGCTGTTGACGCTGCAAACCATGAGATGGGAAGCGGCTTGGCTGTATGACAAACTGTTCGGCTATCTGCCCTGGCTGATTGTGTCGGCCCTCTGCTTTTTTCTTGGGTACATTTTGCTGTTGCTCCCGCAGCAGGTCAAACTGGGACTTCATCTTCCCAGACTCGCCGTCATCAGCGTCACCGTGCAATACCTGCTGGCCAGCTATGCCTACGGAGCTGCCCATCTGCCTTATATCGTGTACCCGGATATTACGATCCAGTCCGGCTTTACCGATCCCGCTACCTTTCGCGCCCTGTTCGTCAGTTATCTGGTCGGCTTTGCCATCTTGATTCCGGGATTTATCTTTTTTTGGCGGATGTTTATGAAGGATGAAGCCTACCTCAGGCAAAAACAGTAGAACGATGAAAAACGGGCAATAAATTTTCCGCTTGTGGACAATTACTAAAGAAGAAGGAGGGATTTCGCGTGAATGGAATGGATTGGGTAGAATTTCTCAGGCAGACGGAAAACAAAATGGCGCATCTCCATAAAGCGATGGATGAGATCAGTTTGAAACCGGAGTATACCGAAACGCTCAGCGCGATGACAGAGGTATTGCGGGATTATCAAACGCTGCTTGAGAAGGCCAGAGAAGAATTGAACGAATCGGAAATAGGTCACCGCAGAGAAGAGCAATAGCAACTCTGCTTATAAAAACAAGCCCATGCGTCACTGGGCTTGTTTTTTGTTCGTGTATAAGAATTTATAAATTTGGACATCCCAGCCGCTAGAAAAGGGTTCGGGGCCCCGCCCGGCGAAGAAAGGGACCCCACTCGGCTCAGCGATAGCTACCGCCGAGTGGGTTGAGGATAGCGAATGCCGGGTGGGTTTTCTTAACCATTATCCAATTTGTTGAAAGAACTTCTCACGCAATTTCGTAAGCATATCGCTCGTCATTTTTTGCAGGTCAAATTCCGCTTGAAAGCCCCACTCTTCTTTGGCTGCCGTCGCGTCAATGGAATTTGGCCAACTGTCGGCTATAGCTTGCCTTACGGGATCGACAGCATAATCCATGGTAAACTCCGGAATGTGTTTTTGAATGGCCGCTCGGAAGTCCTCCGGTTCCACACTCATCGCTGTGACATTGAACGCATTGCGGTGTTTCAGCTTGGACGGATCGGCTTCCATCAACTGAATAATGGCGTTCAGTGCATCCGGCATATACATCATGTCCATATAGGTGCCTTGGGCAATATACGAGGTGTATGTGCCCTTTTTGATCGCATCGTAATAAATTTCCACTGCGTAGTCCGTGGTGCCTCCCCCCGGCGGCGTTACGTAGGAGATCAGCCCCGGAAAGCGCAGTCCGCGCGTATCAACGCCAAATTTGTGATAGTAATAATCGCAAAGCAGTTCACCGGATACTTTGTTGACTCCATACATGGTGGTCGGGCGCTGAATGGTATCTTGCGGCGTATTTTCTTTTGGTGTGGACGGCCCGAATGCTCCGATGGAACTTGGCGTAAAGAACTGACACTTGAGCTCTCTGGCGACTTCGAGCGCGTTGAGCAGTCCGCCCATGTTCAGATTCCACGCCAAAAGCGGTTTTGCTTCCGCCGTTGCAGACAACAGGGCAGCCAGGTGAATAATGGTATCAACCTGGTAACTTCGGGCGATGTCAGCCATGGCTTTTGCATCAGTGACATCCAGGATCTCGAAGGGCCCGGATTGAACGACCTTATTATCCTCGATTCGTCTGATGTCGGTTGCGATGACGTTGTCCGCACCGTAGCTGTCTCTCATTTTCATCACAAGCTCGGAACCAATTTGTCCAAGCGCACCGGTTACCAGGATTTTTTTCATGACAGGATCCCCATTTCTTTGCCAACTTTTTCATAGATGTTCAATGCGCGGTCCAGCATTTCTTTTGTATGTGCAGCTGTCGGCATGTTGCGTACCCGTCCCGTTCCCTTCGGAACCGTCGGGAAAACGATTGCTTTGGCGTATACGCCCTCTTCATACAGACGCTTGCTGAACTCCTGGGTTTGGCTCTCGTCTCCGATCATGCAGGGAGTGATCGGCGTTTCGCTTTCCCCGATGTTGAATCCCAATTCTTTCAAGCCTTTTTTCAGGTAATTTCCATTGTTCCACAGCCTGTCATGAAGATCGGTGCTGCTCATGAGGATGTCGATGGCTTTGGTAGCGGCTGCTACATCCGCCGGTGTCAAAGCAGTGGAGAACAGGAACGGTCTGCTCCGTACTTTTAGCCAGTCAATCAGATCTTTCTTGCCGGCTACATATCCGCCGACAACACCAATCGCTTTGGACAAAGTGCCAATTTGGAAATCAATCTTGTCGGATAGACCAAAATGCTTTACGGTGCCGGCGCCTTTCCCCATTACACCAGAACCATGGGCATCATCCACGTAGGTAATCAAATCAAATTCCTCAGCTACTTCCACGATCTCCGGCAGTTTTGCCACATCGCCGTCCATGGAGAAAACCCCGTCGGTAATGACCATGATTTTTTTGTAACGGCCGGACTCCTTGGCTTCTTTCGCTTTGGCTCGCAAATCGTCGATGTCGGAGTGATTGAAGCGAATGATTTGGGCTTTGGACAAACGACAGCCATCAATGATGGAGGCGTGATTCAGTTCATCGGAGAGAATCGCATCGTCTTTGTCCATCACGGCAGAGATGGCAGCCATGTTGCAGTTAAATCCCGATTGATAGGCAATGGCTGCTTCTGTTTGTTTGAATTCGGCCAGCTTTTCTTCCAGCTTGACGTGCAGTTCCAGCGTACCGTTGATGGTGCGTACGGCTCCTGCCCCCACACCGTATTTTTTGGTCGCTTCGACGGCCGCCTCGATCAAACGCGGATCTGTTGCCAAACCCAAATAGTTATTGGAGGATAAGTTGATCAGTTCTTTCCCCGCAATGGTAATCATCGGTCCGTTTGCGCTCTGCAACGGATCAATGACATTGTACAATCCTTTGCTTTTCAAGTCGGCCAGATGCTCTTGCAGGAATTGGTCCAGGACTTTACTTGCCATAAAGTACCCCTCCTATGTAGGATCTAAAGGTTTAGGCAGGCTTTTCCGCGCACACAACTGTCCTTGTCACATAGACGGAGAAGGACGAGCTAAACCCTTGTTAAATCTCATCTTTTCATTATTAGATTATCATCTTGTTTCAATAATGTCCATTTGGAGAGGACATAAAAATAACTTTTTTCTTCCCATCCTTAGATAAGTTCCCCTCTTTTGATTCAAATTAGCCCCGGGAGCGACTTTCGCATACGTAAGAAAACCCAGCCGACTTTAGCTAACGCTGGTGTCGGCTGGGGCCCCGAACACTTTTCTAGCGGCTGTATGGGATGTCCAAATTTATAAATTCTTATACACTAAAAAAACCCACCCGGCATGAGCTAACGCTTCGCCGGGTGGGGCCCCGAACCCTTTCCTTGTGGCTGTATGGGATGTCTACTCTTTTCTCCCTTTAACGGCTATACTCCAATCCATGGCCGTACGTAAACATTGTCCCGCCTTGACCATCCGGGATCGTGACAGGAAGCTTTCCAACAGGTTGCAGCTTCCCGAACAGAACTGCTGCCGCCGCCTGGAAGTTCGCAGTGCGGAAACCGTATTGTGTCAGGTAGGCATCCACTTCCGGGTAGGCCATGATGTCATACGGATTTCGAATCGCTACGGTAATAACCGGATGGTTGGTTTTTTCGATAATCTGATTGTACACTTTCATGGTCGGGTTGTCTGGCAGTCTCCCCTTTACGTCAAAGGTATAGGAACCGATTATCACGGTGTCTGCCTCGGTTACCTGTTTCCACTGCTCTTCGGTAAGAGCGCCGTTCTCCACTTTGATTGCGCTTACTTGGGGATGATGCTTTTTTACTGCATCAACCAAACTATCCAAATAGGTCGTGCCGACTACTGCGATGGTTTTCGTGTCATCGACCTTAAGAGGCAGAACCCCTTCGTTTTTCACCAGAGTGATGGCTCCTTCTGCGGCGTCCCCTTCCACCTGCTTGTTTTGGGTGGAGCCGAGCACGGCTTTTGCCCGATCGATCTGTTCCTCTACATCTGCTGGATTCTCCGTTTTGAAAATACCCCGTTTTACTTTGAGGGTAAGAATGCGTTTAACGGAAACATCGATCCGTTTTTCATCTATTTCCCCTGATTTTACCGCCTGTAGAACACCCGCTGTCACTGATTCCAGTCCAATCGGCATCAAGACGATGTCTACCCCTGCCTTGACGGCTCTGACGGCAGCATCAACCGGTCCGAAGTGGTCGGCAATCGCCTGCATGTTCATGGCGTCAGTCGACACCACTCCGTCGAACCCGAGATCGTCGCGAATCAATCCGGTAATCACCTTCGGCGACAAGGTAGCCGGAAGAGCGATCTGTGTACGGTCTTTCCTTGAGATGACCTTGGTGTCATCTATCTTCGGAAACGTGACATGTGCCGTCATGATAGCATCCACTCCGGCGTCGATCGCCTGTTGAAACGGGTAAAGCTCTACTCTTTTCAAGCGTTCCATGTCATGCGGAACTTCAGGCAATCCCAGATGGGAATCGACAGCTGTGTCTCCATGACCTGGAAAATGCTTGGCGGTTGCGGCAATCCCGTTGTTTTGAAGCCCTTTGATGTAGGCAACGCCCAGATCCGCAACGAGCTGCGGATCTTCGCCAAACGATCTCACACCGATCACCGGATTATCCGGATTGTTGTTGACGTCCATGACCGGAGCAAAGTTGGTGTTAATGCCAAGCGCAGCAAGCTCTCTGCCGATGGCGTCTCCCACTTTCCACGCCATTTCCGCAGAACGGGCAGCCCCAAGCGCCATGTTTCCCGGCATATCGGTTCCCTTTTGAATTCTGGTTACGATTCCCCCTTCCTGGTCGATCGTGACCAACAAACCATACTTTTCAGCAGCTCGCTGATAGTCGTTGACAAGCCGAATGGTCTGCTCTGTGTCGACCACGTTCTCTCTGAACAAGATGACGCCGCCGATATGGTATTTCTTGACCTGTTCTACAATTTCAGGCAGCATCCTGGTTACGTCTGCCCCGTTCCACTTTCGATAATCCGGCATCATCATCTGGCCGATCTTTTCTTCCAGCGTCATACCGGCAACGGCTTTATCGATTACCTGGTAGCGGTCCCCGCTTTGTTTGACGACAGATACCTTCTGCTCGTTTTTTTGATGGAGATCAAAGGCGATGCGGTCCTGAAACGTCCCGTCTGAAACCGTGATAAATGTTCTTCCGTTGTGCTCGTGAAAATGTACGTTCCCATAGTCGTCAACAGACGCTACGTTCTTGTTGGATGACTGCCAGCTCAGGTTGTTTCCCGCCCTCGCAAAGTGTCCGTCCGCATACACGTGAAGAGCCTGGAGCTGCAGGGTATCGCCTGCAACTCGCGCCTCTGCTTCCGGGATGTTCAGACTGATGATCAAATCGACAATCTGCTGCTGTTCCGCAGCGCCTGCCTGTTGAATGGTTGTCACACCGAACAACTGGCCAAACAGAAAAACCAACAGAAAACAGAACGTGTATATCCTCTTTCTGTGCGAGTTCATCCTCTTTCCCCCTTTTACTTGCCATCTCGTGACCATCCCTGCGGGCTCCACGTCACGTCCATCGGATTACCGGTGTTATCCATGATCGACGGATGATGAACGAACCATCCCCGTCCGTTTACGATCGAATCCGTACTGTAACGGAATCGAATGTATTTGGTGTCCGCGGGAAGATTCCAGGTGTATGTATGCCAGTCACTCTCACCGGTCAAGGCAGAGCCGACCGGCATCCAGCTTTCACCATTTGAAGAGGCTTCCACATATCCGAAATCGGCTTCATTTTCGATCCGATACCAGGTGTCGAAATGCACGGTACCGCCCTCCCGCAAATCCACTTGGGCGCTTAAGGTATGCTGAAGCTGGTCACCGGTACCCGCAAACCAGCTCGCGTCTTTCCAAGGCTGCTCAACTGGAATGGCGAGCGCCGCCAATCGGGCGACACCTCTGCGAACCGGGTTGGTGGAGACGGTTTTCCGCGTGGGATGCACGCGATTGGTGAGCACGATGCAGATCGTGTCATTATTCGGACTGACAACCAAGGACGTACCCGTATAGCCTGTATGTCCCATGGTGAACGCATCGCCAAGCGCATCCATATACCAGCCCTGATTCAGCTCCCAGCCCAGTCCATGATCGTCTCCGGGGAACTGCGGCAGTTGATTTTCCATCATCAACGCGACGGCTTTCTTGGACAAAATGGTTTTCCCGCCGTAGGTTCCGCCGTTCAGCATCATCTGCGCAAAGACGGCCAAATCCTGTGCGGTACTGAACACGCCGGCGTGGCCAGCTACTCCATCCAGTGACCATGCTTTTTCATCGTGGACTTGCCCCCAGACGAGATCCCTGTTTGTCCAGGGTTGGTATTCGGTTGCAGCGATTCGTTCCCTCAACGCTTCCGGCGGGTTGTACATCGTATCCGACATTCCCAAGGGTTTTGTAATGTGCTCTTCCACGTATTCGTCCAGACGCTGTTCGGACAGCCTCTCCACCAGAGATCCCAGGACAATCAGGTTCAAATCACTGTACACGTATTCGGTGCCCGGCCGGTTGACGAGGGGATGCCGGTAAACGGCTTGCAGTCGTTCTTCTCGATTGCTTCCGATTTGTTCCAGGCGTATCGACGGTTCAAACCCGGACGTGTGTGTAAGAAGCTGCCGGATGGTCACCTCTTCTTTTTCATTCTCCGCAAACTCGGGAATATACCTGGCAACAGGGTCATCCAGCTGAAAGCGCCCTTGATCGTAGAGCTGCATGACAGCTGCTGTCGTAAACAGCTTGCTGACCGAAGCCACATCGAAAATGGTATCCGGCTTCATGGCGATCGGCTGTTCAAGCAGTGTAAACTTGTCGTCTGCGTATTTGGCAGCATGACCGTACGCCTGCTCCTTTACGATGACACCCCGTCGTGCTATCAAGACAACGGCCCCAGGCATCACGTTCTCTTCGATCGCGGTTTGGATAAAGGAATCGATTTCATTGAGCGGTGCCTTATTCATGCCGGCGGCTGCGGGGTCACCGGGATGCAGTTTTTTCGATGAAGAACCCGGCTGATCCCAAGGATGAGCCAACGGATGTGCAACTGGTTTTGCTTTCTTTTCTTTTCCCTCGATTGACGTCAAGCCTTCGCCAGCCTGATCAGCGACCGCGACGGGCAACGTCGACGAACCGAGTGTCAAACAAAGGATCCATCCCAGCATCATGGTCCGTTTTTTCACGTTCATCCTCCCCTAGTGGTAAAGGTAATATTTCTCTCGCATCTTTTTAAACTGGTCGAGCGGTTCCTGCCAGTCCGCGACAATCTCATCCACCTGTCTCCCGGAATCGATGGCTTTACGCACGCTGTCCGTGCCCATCAGTTTGTCAATCCAGTTGTCGCTCCGCCAGGCAAATTCTGCGGGATAGAGTGCCTTCACTTCCGCGATCAGGGAAAGCGCGGTGCGAATTGGATCGTATTCGTTTCGATCCGTCACGTATACCTGAACTCCGCCGACATTTTTTCCAGAGTATTTTGAAAAAGTCGGGGAGAAGTACGCTTCGCGAAACACGACTCCCGGCAATTGGAGGCGGTTCATTCGCTCTGCCAGTTCCCAACCCTTGATGTACGGAGCGCCGAGCAGTTCAAACGGCCTTGTGGTCCCTCTCCCCTCGGAAAGGTTGGTTCCTTCAAACAAACAGGTTCCGGGGTAGACTGCAGCGGTGTCGACCGTGGGCATGTTGGGGGAAGGCAGCACCCAGGGCAACCCCGTTTCCTCGAACCACATGTCCCGTTTCCAGCCCTTCATTTTTATCACGTGCAGATCAGCTTTCTTTCCGATTTCCTGCTCCAGGAATTGCTCGTTGAATAAAGCTGCCAGTTCCCCTACCGTCATTCCGTGTCGGACGGGAATCGGAAATATGCCGACAAACGACTTGTAATCAGGCTCTAGGACGGGGCCTTCCACTTTTTCCCCTCCGATCGGATTTGGCCGATCCAGTACGACAAACGGCTTGTCTCGCAAGGCTGCCGCTTCCATGGCATACGCCATCGTCGAGATGTACGTGTAGAAGCGGGAACCTACATCCTGGATATCAAACAACACGACATCCACCTGGTCAAACAAGGGCGCGATTTCTTCCGGTTTTTTTCCGTACAGGTTGTAAAACGGCAATCCGGTTTTGGGGTCTTCGTAGGAGCCGGGAACGGAACCGGCCTCTTCGGTTCCGCGAATGCCGTGTTCCGGCCCGTAGACCGCGACCAGATCGATCCCTTTTTCCAGGAGCGCATCCACATCATGAATCAAATCGCTGGTGATGCCCGTCGGATTGGTAATCAATCCGACTTTCTTGCCCGATACCACACCGGGATCATCCAGCAGCACTTCGATTCCCGGCTTTACAGCAGGACGCTTTTCCTTTGCCAGTACCGAATGGGAATGGTCCATGCCGGCAAGCGGCAGCATACAGAGCAAAGCAAGAAACGGCAGGTAAAACAGCCAGCGCGATCTTCGCAAATACAACCACCTCTCCTTCACGGGTTTGATAAGAAGTGCAGGTTTGTCATGGAAGCCCTTACCATTGAATATAAAGGCTAGTCCTTTTCTTTTCGCGGGAAAAAATTACCAAAATTTAAGAATATTTATGAAATTTTACGACATTCCGTGGTGCTTTTTTCCTATTTTTTCCTTTCCATGAATTAGTATTCGCAAATGTATTTTTTCCATTCATCGAAAATTCTTTTTCACAGCGCATAGGAAAACGCCCGTCACAAATGCGACGGGCGTAATCGGGCAATCTTTTTACTTAGGACTGTGCCGGCAAGGCGGCTTTCTCTCTGTTCTTCGCTTTTTCCGGCGGGCTGAAGGTCGAGACGAAAACGCCGAGTATCACCAGAACGATACCGATCACCTGCTGCCAACCGATTGAGGAGTCGTAAAACAAAACGGCGATCCACGCCGCATTGATGGGCACCAAATTCATGTACATGCTGGCCTTGCTCGCGCCAATTTGGTGAATACCCCTGTTCCAGAGGAAAAAGGCAACGACAGTCGCACAAACGACCATGTAGACCATCTCCATCCACGACTGTCCAGACATGGCAAGGACGTTCCCCCATCCTCCTTCCCAAACGGACCAAAAGAGGAGCGGGATGGAACCGACGGTTGTCGTTACGGTCGTGGCAAAAAGGGGGGAAACACCTTTCATCACGACTTTCCCGATCAAGCTGTGCACCACCCAGCTGATAAGCGCAACCGAGAACAGCAGGTCTCCAAGGTTAAAGGTAAGGGAGAATAACGTATGCAAAGAGCCCTTTAAAATAACAAGGATCACGCCCGCCAGTGACAGCGCAAGACCCAACCCCAGGCGTTTGTTCCACGGCTCCTGCAGGAACAGCACCGCCCCTACTGTCATAAAAACCGGTGTGGTGGCCATGATTAAAGACCCGTTGATTGCCGAAGTGTAACGGAGAGCGAGAAAGAAAAACGCGTTATACGCAAATATACCGGTTAGCGCCATCAGCAATAAGCCCCGCCAGCGCAGCCGCAAAGACGCTAAATTCCATTCCGATTTGAAGAGAGCGACAGCCAAGAGGATCAATCCTGCCAAACCAAACCGAAGTGCCGCCGCTGTAATGGAAGGAATCTCCGTGATCACGTGTTTCGCTGCCCCAAACGCACCTCCCCAAAACAATGGCACCAACAATAGCAACAAGGAGATTCTTGTCTGCTGCCGGGACGACTGGGTCTCCACTAGACTCCCTCCTTTCCTTGAAGGTAATGACGCAACTCGTTCATCGGCCGCAGCCAGTTTTGCTTCATGAGCACAGCAGCCGTTTCTGCGTCGCGTGAAACAAACGCCTTGATGATTTCCTCATGCTCACGTATCGAATCCGCCTTCGATGTGATCTGTTCTTTTAGAAACAAGTATTTCAGACGGCGGATATGCAGCTGCAAGATGGATCTTTTTCTTTGGCAGACATTCGCAGCGGAGGGCGAAAGTCTTTCGGTATGGGCATGGCTCAACAATGCCTCCTCTATTTTGATTTATCAGAAATATATCGCATATGTATTTACCAGTCAAAACAAAAAAAGTTTCTTCCCATGGAAGAAGCAGGCTGTCGAGAAAGTATCGACAGCCTGAGGACATCGGCAGATGTCCTCGTTCATTCGTTTGAGACTTAGAATTGACCATGTTCAATTGACGGGGAATGCACATGAGCCTGTATTCCGTAGGGGTTGCGCACAGCCCTCAAGGGAGTATTGCTCGTTTTTTCAGGAGCGTTTGGGACACATATGGATCAACGAGCGAAATCATCATTGGACAAGATTGACCGCTTCCTGTTCGTTCGGATACATGATTGCCTAATCTCCTCCCCTTTGGTTTTCGCCCTAGCTTATGAGCGAGACGCCCATCAGGTGAAACTCCCCTATGCAAAAAACTCCCCCGCCTGATGCGAGGGAGCCTGACGATTGCCTCAGATTATTCCGGAATGACACGCTTTACTTTCACAACGCGTTTTTCCCAGTTGGTGTCCCAGAACTTGGAGTACGTTACGCCAGGTCTTCCGTAGGTGTGAAGGATCTTACCGTTGCCGGCGTAGATGGCCACGTGCGTAATCCGTTCAGAAGAAGTGTTCACGCTTGCCTTCATGAAGACCAGATCACCTTTTTTCAGGTTTTTCAGCGATACCGTCTTCCCTACAGTCGATTGCTGGCGAGAGTCGCGCGGCAGGGTGATTCCAGCTTCCTTGAACACACGCTGGGTGAAGGAGGAGCAGTCGAATGTCTTGGTTGTATACTTGCTGGAGCCGTATTTGTACGGAGTACCCAAGTATTTTTCGCCAATTTTGATAACTTTATCGGCCAATGCGCTGGAATCAGGCTTTACCGTTGCTGGTTTTGTTACGGTCTCCTGGAGGATACGACGAGCACCAACGAACTTGTTTTCGTAATCTTTAAAAGATTTCAGCACCACTTCGTCTTCACGCATGGAAGAATACACGAAGCTGCCGTTCCCGATGTATACGCCCATAAAATTCGGCGCACCGGAACCGTAAGAATTGAAGAAAACCAAGTCGCCTGCTTTCAGATCGCGCTTCTCAACCTTTGCGCCTTTCTTGTACAGGGCAGCAATGGTATCGTCAATCTTGATACCTACCTTACCGTATATGTAGGTCGCAAGATTGGCGGAACCGAAAGAATTTGGACCGTTCGCTTGGAATTGATAATCTTTTCCAATCAACGATTTGGTTATTTTGACAATCTGTTCAGCTTTTGCAGAGTCTTGCGAAGATGCGGCTGCTTGTCCAACCTGACCACCCATTAACAGGGACGTACTTAGCATGACGGCAAGGGCAGATTTCAACATCCAATCTCGTTTCGTCACGATCTTTTCCTCCTCGTAATGTTGTGTCGTGGTGTCCCCCTACGCGGGGCACAATCAAAGCGTACCCCATAAGGGAAAGGGAGGATAAGACTGAAAAAAATTCCAATAGGCAAATTGGTAACATGGAACTAAATGAAAAACCCATGCGAATTGTTGGCGCTCTTGACTTATAGTTCGATAGTATCATAAGGGATTGAGAGTGATTCTCACAAGCGAAAGAAGTAAAATATTGTAGAATTTCGTCATATATTGTCATTATTCTAATGCCATTCTGGTTAACCTTGGAAGGAATATGAAGGTTACACGCGAATGTATAAAATGAAAACATTTTATAGCAGGACGCATTGGAGTTGGTTATTTTTGCTAATTAGAGTGTTTATCGTCATCTATGTCCTGTTCATATCCGCAGCTACCGTTCTACTGGAAAAAACCGAACAACCGATTCTGACGTTTGGCGCGGGGTTTCTCCTGATTTTGTTCACTAATCTTGAACAAAAGAACGAGCGTCTGCGGATGCTGACTTTGCTTACGCTGGCCCTGTTTCATTGGTTGAGTCAGATCAATTGGTGCTTGCCGCTGTATATCATCTTCGCGGCTCAGGAGTTTTTACGTTTGAAGACGATAAAAAAAACAATCGTTGCAGCCCTGCTGTATGCCTCTCTTTATACGCTGATCCGCCTTTCCTACACTCCTGCGGGTCTCTACCACAAGCTGGTGAGTATCTCTGATTTCCTCGGGTTCATCGCGATAGCATTTGGTGTCTCCCATATTCTGAAAGTGGAGATGGAGAAGCGTCAGTTGATGGAAACCAACCAGCACCTGATAACCCGCGACCCCTTGACCGGTTTGCTCAATTTTCGCGAGTGCCATCGACAACTGGAAATGCTGATGCTGCAAAAGCGTCAATTCGTCTTCTTTCTCATTGATTGCAATAATTTAAAGTCCCAAAATTTCGAACTTGGGTACGTGGGGGGAAACCAAATTCTCGTTCGCGTTGCGGAGTATTTGCAGGATGCGTTTTCGGAATGTTTCCTGCTTAGCCGATATGGAGGCGATGAATTTGCCGTTTGTCTACCCCTTGACCAAGACTCCTGTCTATTGGAACACTACATCGAAACCTTGGAAAGCGATTTTCACCGAAAGTTGGGGGTTCATGCAAGTTACGGTTACGGGATCTTTCCTGTTCACGGGAGTTCAAAGGACGAGATTGTCAAGTACGCGGAGAACATGCTGTACACCATGAAGCGGGAACGGTGGCTCGAACGTGAACAACAGCTTCTCAGCTCGGAAAAACTGCGTGTCGTCGGGGAACTGGCAGCCGGTTTGGCTCACGAAATTCGCAATCCGATGACGACCATTAAAGGATTCCTGCAAATCTCCAAGTCCCGCGAGTACAATATCCAGCCCTGGTACGACCTGATGATGGACGAGATTTCCAGAGTCAATGAGTTAACCTCCGAGCTTCTGCAGTTTTCCAAGCCAACCATTACACAGTTTACTCGACAGTCGCTGCAAGAACTGACGAAACGGGTCCTATCGCTGATGGAATCACAGGCGTTGTTCCAAGGTCACCAAATCATATTGGATTCCGCTGAAGCCCCGATGTACGCTTTTCTGGAGCGGGATAAAATGGTACAAGTATTGCTCAACTTGGTAAAAAACGCCTTTGAAGCGATGAAACAGCCTGGAATAATAACCATCCGCCTTTACGTTGACGATGCCTGGGGAGTCATCGAGATTCAGGATACGGGTGAGGGCATACCCAATGACAAACTCATTGACATCTTTGTTCCGTTTTACACGACGAAAGAAAATGGTACGGGTCTGGGTCTGGTCATAAGCCAAAAAATTGTTCAAGATCAAGGAGGTATCATTGAAGTGGAAAGCGTCGAGCACGCGGGCTCCACCTTCCGGATCAGGCTCCCCCTTCAACACAGCTAATCACAAAACAACCCGCACAACGATGTGCAGGCTGTTTCCCTTTTTGCTATCACGTTATGTCAGCTTGGCGGTAAATTCACCCCAAACCTGATCTCCCCAGAGCATGGTTAATCTGTCTCCATTTGCTACCGGTCCCACTCCAGCAGGTGTACCGGTGTACAAAATGTCGCCTTTAGACAGGCCAAAGTGCTCTGTCGCAAAGCGGATCACGGTCAACAGATCAAAGATAACGTCTCCGATATTACCGCGCTGTACCTGCTCGCTGTTTTTTAACAAGGAAAAGTCAGTCTGCTTGCACGCTTCCAGTCCCGGGAACGGATGAAACGGAGTAATGACTGCAGAATTGCGGAAGCCTTTTGCGAGCAACCACGGATGCCCTTTCTTTTTCAGCTCACTTTGCACGTCGCGCAAGGTAAAGTCGATTCCAACTGCCATACGGTCAATCACATCTTCCACCTGCATGCCTTCCTGATAGGATCGTGCGATGTGAAAGACCAATTCCGTTTCATAATGCAGCTCTCCGCGATCGCCCGGCAGCTCAATCGCACTGCCGTCAGCCAGCGCAAGCGCGTGGGTTGGCTTATTAAATAGAAACGGTGTGGTAGGAACCTCGTTTCCCAGTTCAGCCGCATGCAATCGATAATTTCTTCCCACGCAAAAGATGTTCCGAATGTGATCCATTTGTTTTTCTCTCCCTCTCTATCAGCCCTTGTTGTGATGCAGCCACGCCTTGCCCCAGTTTCGCATCTCATTAAAAATCGGACGAAGCTGCTCTCCCTTTTCCGTCAGAGAATACTCAACCCGCGGCGGTATTTCCGGATACAGAACGCGGAGGATGATTCCTTCCTCTTCCAACTGTTTCAGCCGAAGTGTCAAAGTCTTCGGACTTACCCCTTCAAAAGCCCGCAACAGCTCTCCGAAGCGCTTGGGACCCGTCAACAGCTCACGCAAAATCCAGAGAGTCCACTTGCCGTCAATAATGCTAAGCGTGGACTTGATGGCGCAAAAATCCTCCAGATTTTCCATGTCGTTCAAAACCTTAGGCTCTCGGTCCTGTTGCATGGTTCGCATCACTTCCCTTTTTGAATGTAACCAACCTGAGTGAAATGAGATTGCATAAACCCAATTATAGGATAAAAAAGTCATGACTATCAAATCAATACGAACATAGGAAAGATTGCAAATACAATTGCAAATAAACGTTCCAAAAAAGCGCCCGCCCAGCCTTGCGCTGCCTGGTCGGGCACTTGATATTCAAGATTCAGATTTGCCATCTTCCGAACAACAGCTGTTCGTTTCCTTTCTCTTCCACCCATCGCACTTTGTCGCAAATCTCTTCCAATGCGGTCTCCAAATCATTCTGAACGGGACGTGCAAAGCAGTAGGAGATGCGCCAGCATTCGCAATCGTCGCCGCAATAACGGAGTTCGTATTCGGTGCTGTTATCAATGACGCAGCGGCGTGAGTCCATGGTGGCCTGCAGAGGAAACAGTCCGTCCCATTGGCGGGAATCATACACAGAGGTGACTTCCACCGAGAGCTCGTTTCGATCCGGCAAACGGGAAAAAATGACCGTGTCTTCACGAAAAAAACGAATCCCTGAGGGCAGCTGATCCAACAAGGTAAAACGGATGCCTGAAGGCAAGTCGTCGGTCTTCAATCCAACAATCAGCCTCCCGGGCAATAGGTAATTGCCTTCGCTGTCGCTGCACAGTGTTTCGCCCAACACGACAATTTCTGATTCGCCATTGCCTTCTTTCTTTTCAATGATCATCGTAAACACACCTCCTGTACGCTCATTATTGACGGAACGTCCAACATGCAAACAGAAGGGGAAGTGTTTTACCTGTTATTCCATTTCTTGCGCTTTTTCAAACGCTTTGAGAATGTTTTCAGCAGGATGGGCACCAGACAAACCTAGCTTTCCATCGACGACAAAGAAGGGAACGCCGGTGATCTGCAGATCGCGGGCATAGGCCAAATCCTCTTCAATCTCATCCTGTTTTGCGCCGGCCAATATCTGCGAACGGATTTCTTCCGGTTGCAACCCCTGCTCCTCGGCAATGGAGACCAAAACATCGAGATCGCCGATGTCCCGTCCTTCTTCAAAATACGCTTTATACACCGCTTCCACCATTTCTCCTGTTTTCTCGGGTGGAGCCAGTTTCACCAATGCATGGGAAGCCAGGGTATTTGGACGATATTGGACACGGTCAAAATGGAAAACAATTCCGGCTGCCTGCCCTGCCTGCGTCGCGTGCTGCAGCATCTGCTCCACCACCTGCGGACCACCCTTTAACGCCGCCATCGTTTCGCGAAACGGAAGACCTTCTTTCGGCACCGTCGGATCAAGCAGAAAGGTTCGATAACGGATGGTTACCGGTTCACCTTCCCACCGCGCGATCGCTTCCATCAGATGCTTTTTGCCGATTCGGCACCACGGACAAATTGTGTCCTGAAACACTTCAATCAACATAAGGTTCTGTGCTCCCTTCGGATAGGCTTCCATTATTGTACCTGAAAGAAGTTCCTCTTGTAAGTCAATGAACTTTTGTAAGTGTCACTGTGGTCTCCGGTTATATCCGTGCTCGCCAAACGGCTGCAGCTTTGCAATCCATTTCTCCTTTAGCGCTTTTAACTGCTCGTAGACGGCCGGTGTCAACTCGTCGATGTCCTCCAGCTTCTCCAGCACTTCGAAGGAAAAGCGGTCCTCTCCCCAGCGATTCCAATCAAGCTGCAGTTCCTGATTACGGTGTACCCCCAAACGCAGTTGAAACTGGTGGCGGTTGTAAATAACATCTACATTCACGTTGCTGTCCACGCCCTCTCCCTTTCTATCCTTTTACCCAATACTGGCTGCCGTCTGCCTTGCGATCGAGAAACCCATACTCGATCAAATAGCGACGCAGCGTGACGTAATCGTGAAAAACAGATTTCAACTGCTCGTTCACTTCCTTTTCCGAGTAGGTCCGATGGGGCACAAATCGCTTGCTGATGTGCTTCAAAATCGCTGCCTTGCGTTTTTCCTTGCGGGGAAACTCCAGGAGCGGTCCATCCAATCCCTCAGGGAAGTACTGAGACAGGATTTCGTCATTCTCTTCCTCCGTAATGGCAAATCGTTCATCCGGCATCGCGGCGTTTTTCGGAACAGTGATAAAGCGCGTTTTTTCGTATCTTTTCCCTCCAGCAAACCCATGATGGCGAGAAAGACTTTCGCCTGCTTCTCCTTCTCCCACCCGGCATTAGCTATCCTCACCCCACTCGGCGGTAGCTATCGCTGAGCCGAGTGGGGTCCCTTTTCTCGCCGGGCGGGGCCCCGAACACTTTTCTAGCGGCTGTATGGGATGTCCAAATTTATAAATTATATACTAAAAAAAGCCCGACATTCGTCGGGCCCTACTATTTGAGGAAAGGTAATCCTACTAGAGTTGGAGTGGAGCGGACGACGGGTCTCGCTTCCACTGGCGCCACTACCTCGAAAGAGCTTCATTGGCAAGCCAGATCTGCAGTACACGAGTGTTCCTTCATTGCTTCTCACCGAGGGTGAACCCGCGACCTTCGCCTTGGCAAGGCGACGCTCTACCAATTGAGCTACGTCCGTAATTGTATCGTAGCGCGACACTTATTTGATGAGGTTACCATATTGGTGCGGTCAAGAGGACTTGAACCTCCACGGTGTTGCCACCACTAGAACCTGAATCTAGCGCGTCTGCCAATTCCGCCATGACCGCACATATTTTGTGGTGCCGGCGATAGGACTTGAACCCACAACCCCCTGATTACAAGTCAGGTGCTCTACCAATTGAGCTACACCGGCAATATTTATTTGGTTGTAAAATGGCGGAGCTGACGGGACTCGAACCCGCGACCTCCGGTGTGACAGACCGGCGTGAACTCCAACTTCACCACAGCTCCATTTTCTGCTCTCGCCTCTCGATTATCTTCTCTCGAAGCGACTCTTGTAATATAGCATGACTACAATTCAAAAATCAAGCGTTTTTCTATTATTTTTTTCAAATGATTTGGTCCCATTTCATCATATTTTCATAGATTTACCAGCCAAAATCAGGTAAAATTTTGACTACTACTGTAGAATGACGAAGAACTGTGGTGACTAACATGACGAAACGTTCAAACAAGCTATTCACAATCTTCTTCCTATTCTCCCTTTTGCCGACTACCGCACATGCTGCCCCTGCTCTGTATGTGGTATCGAAGGGTGACACGCTGAGTAAAATTGCCAGACAGCATCAAACGACGGTTGAACAATTGATGCAGGTCAATCAATTGACCTCTGACCGCCTGGCGATTGGACAAACCCTTGCTTTGTCCGCACAGACTCAGGGCCATCAAGCACAGGAACAGCCGGTTCCAGTCGATGTGACTGCCGTCAACGATTCGCCGTCGACTATCTCTGCGGTCGCTTCGGCCACAAACGCAATGGTTACGGCAGACGTGTTGAACGTACGCCAGAGCCCTTCCCTAGACGGCCAGATTCTGGCCAAACTGCCGTACGGAACAGTTCTTGAGGTAGTGGAGCCCGGCGATGAATGGACAAAAGTACTGTATCAGCAGTCGGAAGCGTATGTCGCTACGCGGTTCCTTACCATGAATGCGAGTGTGTCCGCTGCCCCTCCGATAACAGCAGATCATCAATGGATGGCCCGCCTGCAGGAAATCGTTCAGCCTTTGCTCCATACCCGGTATATTTTGGGAGGCACCACTCCTGACGGCTTTGACTGCAGCGGTTTTACCTCGTACGTCTACCAGCAGCTCGGCCTCACGCTGCCCCGCACTTCGGAGGAACAGTTCGAAGTCGGGCAAGCTGTCGCACTTGAACAGGCCGTTCCCGGCGATTTGCTCTTTTACGACTCGCTGCGAAAAGGTCGAGTTTCTCACGTAGCGATGTATCTCGGTAACGGAATGATCGTCCATGCCAACGGCAGCGAGGTTCGCTACGAAAAGGTGGAAAACATGCACAAGTTGTATCCTTTCTATGGCGTCAAGCGCTATATCAGTCTTGATTCGCCGCAATAAGAAACGAATTGTCGAGCCCGTGTCCCTGATTTCAGGAAATGCGGGCTCTTTTTCGATCAGGTGGCAATGAAAAATAAGTCTTCCTGCATAGGCAGTTCCTTTCGAAAATGTGGTAATAATATCCTGTACCCTTTCACCAATTCTCGACAGGAGTCCTTCATGATGAAACCTTTATCCATCCCTATGTTTCGGGCTGTATTCATCACCGCAGCCTGTACACAGCTTCTCCTCCATTCCGCAGGGCAAATACAGTCCAAGGAGGTGTTTCCTGTAAACACCCCAACTCACCCCGTCGCGATGACGAAAGCGACATGGTTGTGGGATACCGGAAAAATTGCAACCGAGCCGGAAGAGGTCCTCTCGTTCTTGCGGCAAAATGACATGAATCTGCTCTATCTGCAAGTGAAACAGGACCAAATTTCCCAGACAGACTACCGATCCTTTCTCCGACTCGCCCATGAAAACGGGGTTGAGGTGCATGCCCTTGACGGAAGGCCCGAATGGGCTTTGCTCGAACATTATCCGAAGCTTCAATCATTCGTTGACTGGGTGCACCAGTACAACCGCTCCGTTGAAGAGCACGAACGTTTTTCCGGCATTCATCTTGATATTGAGCCCTACCTACTGCCTCAATGGAAACGCCATCGAAATGATGTGGTTCACGAGTGGATGGAAGTAACATCCCGTATCGTTCCTTATATCAAGACAAGCGTCGGGTTGACTGCCGGAGCAGATCTGCCGTTCTGGCTTGATATCATCCCTGGCGAAAAATTCTCTACTCCGCTTAGCACCTGGATGATCAACGAGTTTGATCACGTGACCGTAATGGCGTACCGCAACAAGGCGACGGACACAGATGGGATTGTCACTCACGTAAAGCAAGAGTTGGAAGCGGCCTCTGCACGAAACAAAAAAGTCATCGTCGCGGTCAATATCCGTCAAACGAATGAATCAGAGAAAGTAAGCTTTGCCAAAAAAGGAAAAGCCGAGATGCAGCGTCAGCTGGATATTGCTGACACACACCTGCGGCCGTACCCGTCCTATGCAGGACAAGCGATTCATGACTACGAGTCATGGAAACATGCTCTGGACTAGATCGCCATTGACGGTTCTTTGGCTTGTTTGGGAGTGACAGCTGCCCCCAATTTGTAAACATGGGGAGCCTTGATGCCATCAAACGCATTCCGCGTATCGAGGATGGCTACCCCCAGGCTCGCAAGCTCGCGGTAGTCAAACGCGCTGTGATTGGTGAGAAGCACCATGCAGTCGTACTCGCGCCATTTTCCTGGGTCCATATCTATGCTGCGAACCACATTCCCCCGTTTGTCGACGAACGAACGGGCATGGGGATCATAGTAATCGACGAGAGCGCCCGCTTCTTTAAACATTTCGTATACCTGAAGTCCCGGCGATTCACGCAAGTCGTCAATATCCGGCTTGTAGGCCATCCCCAAAAGCAATACACGCGAGTTTCGAATGGATCTGGAATAGGTATTGAGAATCGTAGATGCCTTGTGCACCACGTAATCAGGCATGTTGTTGTTGATGGACTGGGCCAGATCGATAAACTTGCTGTAGAAACGGAACCCTTTTGCTTTCCAAGACAAGTACATCGGGTCCAACGGAATGCAGTGTCCCCCTATTCCCGGTCCGGGATAAAACGGCATAAACCCGAACGGCTTGGTCGCGGAAGCTTTAATCACTTCCCAAACATCGATGCCCATCTTTTCACACATCAGCGCCATTTCGTTAATAAACGCGATATTTACGCTTCGGAAAGTATTTTCCAGCAGTTTGGACATCTCCGCCACTTTTGTTGAAGAAACCGGTACGATGCTGTCGATGAACTGACTGTAGAGCAAGACTCCCAACTCCAGACATTTGTCTGTCGTACCGCCAATCACCTTCGGCGTGTTTTTCGTATGAAACTTCCTGTTACCGGGATCCACCCGTTCAGGGGAGAAGCAGAGGAAGAAATCGTGTCCAGCCCGGTAACCCAGTTTTTCCAGCTCCCATTGAATCAGCTCTTCCGTTGTACCCGGATACGTCGTGCTCTCCAGTGTAATCAACGGGCCGTTCTCCATGTAGTTTTTGATTTGGTCGACCACTTGCGAAATATAGGAAGTATCAGGATCCTGGTTGGCACTTAACGGCGTGGGCACGCAAATGCTGATGGCATCCAGCTCCTTTAACACACGGTAATCCGTTGTTGGGATCAGATTTCCGCCCGCGAGTGACTGTTCCACGAGTGAGTCCGGCACATCGCGGATATAGGATACGCCCTTTCGCAGGGATTCCACTTTGTGCAAATCCAGATCAATTCCAAAAACCGTAAAACCGCAATTCGCCATTTCAATCGCGAGCGGAAGACCAACATACCCCAGGCCGATAACGCCGACTCTGGCCGTTCTGGTTTCAATTTTTTGCTGCAATGCCAAAGATCTGTCCATCCGATATCCCTCCGTACCTTTCTGTCTCATTTTCAGGAGACGAGCAGGCGCCTTATGCGCAACTCCAGTTCGACTGGGGAGAACGGCTTGGTGATGTAATCCGCCACCCCTCGTTGAAAGCACTTCGCCATGTCTTCCTCCAGACGTTTGTCTGTTAACACCACAATTTTGCATGAACTTTGGGCTCCCTGGTGCTTCTGAAGCCAATCGATCAGCTGATAGCCGTCGACTATCGGCAGGTTTAGCTCGGTAATAACCACGTCCGGCTGCTGCCGGATGTACTGATCCATTCCTTCCTGCCCGTCCTGAGCGAGATGGACGTCAAATCCGTAGCGCTCAAATCGAATTCTCAGCATTCGGCGTACGATTGGATCGTTTTCAATTAGCAGCAGGCATGGCTTTCGCTCGAAATCCGAATCTGGCCGTACCACGATCTGAATCAGGTCTGGCTGATGCGCCGGGGTTTCCAGTCGATCTTTCAGCTCCTGCAGGATATCATCCATCGTCTCGCCGCTTTCCGGAAAACTGGCGATGCAGACATTCCCTTTGAGCTGGTGGTGGGTTTGCAGAAGCGCTTTGATCGGCAAAGCAAAATAGTGCGTATCCGACAAATTGGTGTCATCCAAGAGGACAACCAACAGTTTGGCACTGTCATCATAGAAAAATTGGGCAGCTCGGTCGGGATCGGACTCCTGCAGTCTGTCCTGAAGCCTGGTCCACTCCGGATCGTTGTTTTTCTCGCAGCGGGCAAAAATCATCCCGCAAGACAGTCTGCTTGCCTCGTAGTACCTCAGGAAATAGGATAGTTTATCTGTAAAACGATTTCGCAGGGTCTCCTGCTTCCCATTGTGATTCATCTCATCGACACCTCACCATTCATGTTTTGGAATTTGCCGTCTCTACCTGCCAGCTTTGACGTGTCATGACACCCCAGGAATTGTTGTTTCGCAGAAATTCGATATGGCCGAGAAAACGCCAGATCACCCCCAACTGGTAGTAGCCAAAAAACATCAGGAACGAATAGCCTAGCAGCTTGGCCAGGTCGCTCATCTTCGGATATCGACGGAAAGCCATCTCTTCCAGCAAAATGGCACTGACACTGAGCAGATATCCGTACAGCAAATTGATGGCCATGAAAATGAGCACAATGTACGCGTCTGTCATGTTCAGCCAGCTGTAGCCAATCAATGCGAGCAGGCCGGTCAGCTTGAAGTAGGGATTGAGAGTTTCAAACAAAACGTTGTAAGGCATGGTAAACAGTCCCATGATTTTGTATCGTGGGTTGAACAGCATATGGCGATACTCCAGCATGTTCTTCAAATTTCCCCTGCCCCAACGTTTTCGCTGACTCGCCAGAATCCGCAGGGTATCGGGGGCCTGTGTCCAGCAGACTGCTTCCGGGCAAAACGCAATCCGGTAGGGCCGCTTGTTTTCCAGCATGTGTTTGTGCAGCTTGATGATGATGTTCATGTCTTCCCCCGGATAGCCTTCACGATATCCCCCGACTTGAATGACGCAGTCTTTGCGAAACAATCCAAAGGCACCCGAAACAATAATCAACCCGTTAATGGCGCTCCACCCAATTCGCCCGCCAAGAAACGCCTTCATGTATTCGATGGTTTGAAACATCGGCAGAAGCTTTTTCGGAAGCTTCACTTCCTTGACTATACCGTCTTCAATCCGGCATCCGTTGGCAATACGGACATTGCCGCCAACGGCAACCGTCTCTTCCGGACTCTCCATGTATACCTGAGCCATGCGGATGAGCGCATCCTTTTCCAGAAGCGAGTCGGCGTCAATGGATGCGATCAGCGGATAATGGGAAAGATTGATCCCGGCATTCAGTGAGTCGGCCTTCCCTCCGTTTTTCTTGTCGATTACGTACAGCTGCGGGTACTGCGGGTTGTGGTAAATCCCTTTGACTGGCGTCGAATGTACGACGTTCCGAATGTTCATGTGCGGCTGTAAATCCAGCTGAAATTCCCCAATCAGCACCTCCAGTGTCTTATCCCTCGAGCCGTCATTAATGACAATCACCTCGTACTGGGGGTAATGCAACGCCAAAAGGGAACGAACATTTTCAATAATGGTCAGCTCTTCATTGAAGGCAGGAACCAGAATGGAAACAGGCGGAACCCGCTCTGACCCTGACAGCGTCTGATATCGCGTATACCGCGATCGCTTCATGATAGAAGAAATGTTGAGATGCGAGAGAATTGTAATAACCAAGTAGATGGAATTGACGACCATCACGTAGTACATGGCAAACATACCGTATTGAAGCAAGAATTCCCGCATGATCTCCTCCCCTCCGGCCTCTACTTTAGATGGCCTGATGTTTCCTCGCAGCAAAGTACGCTTGATAGATGGCTAGCCGCTGTTTCTTCAGTCTTTTCTCTTCCAGGCTGTACCCCGCCTCGCCATAACGGAGCGCCTCTTGAATTGTTTGCATGGCCAGGTCCACGGATTCTTCCTTTCGCGAGTGAACTGCGATCTCGCAAAGCGCACGGAACCCTGCTTCTCCAAATGACAACAGGCTGCGGGCAGCGTTTCGACGGACCCACCATTTGGAATCTTCCATCACCTGGACCAGTAAGGAAAGGTATGCCTCCTCTCTCCATCTGCCAATGGCTTTTGCCGTGATGGCCCGAATTTCCCAATCGTCATCCGCCATCAGGGATTCCACCTGAGCCGGAGTTACCCACAAATTGGTCTGCAAGAACAATTTGGTCGCCTTGATGCGGAGCTCTTTCTCTTCTGAGCGTTGAAGCTTCCTCAGGAAATGGGCCAGTTCCTCGTCCAGGTGATGCGACAAACCGGCAACCGCCACATGAACCAGCCGTAGGTCGGAATGATTCAACCATTCCTTCAACAGCGGAGACAAATCCAGCCTGGATTCCAGGAGCAGCTCAGCAATCAGTCGGGGGGAATCGGGAGAGAATGAGACCATTTTCGTCACCATTTCGCGCAGATCTCCTACATCCCGCGCACACCTGACAATCGCTCTGGCTACGATAAATCGTCCCGAATCGTCCCGCTCTTTTTCCAGCAGCGAAAAAAGCGCGGGAACTGCTTGCCCGGATCCCATCGCCCCCAGCTTGTAGGCGGCATCAATCCGGGTCGCGCTGAGTGGTTTGGCAAGCCGGGTCATTTCCCGCGAAGGCAGTCCCAATTGTTCAAACAGAATGGACAGCCGTTCGCGATGCCCGCCCTTCACTCGCTCCGCCAGTTCTATCAACTGTTCCTGCAGAAAGATGAGATCCCATTTGCTGAGCGATGTGGCAGGAATCTTCAAGGGCTCGTTCGAATCAAGATAAGCCATCACATAGGCAAAATAATCCTGGTGCTTCTCCAAAAATTGAGCCCTTTTCCTTGCGATCCGCATGTTCCGCCATTTGTACAGGATCAGACTCACCAATCCGAAGAGGATCAGTACGGAGGTTGCAAAAATGAATCCGATCGCCACCTGCAGGTGATGAAACATGGTTTTCAACTCCTCTCTTGTCCCATGTTTTTTACCGATACGTCGGAATGGACTGAAGGGCCTTTTGGTACGTGTGATAACTCTGTTTGATCCGTTCCACATAGCCCGGCTGACTCCACTCCGGCCACGAATAACGCTGCCACGTGGAGAATGGAATCAGCTTTCCGGTTTCCACGCCTTCCATCCGACCCGATTGCTTGTCCACTCGCATGGGGATCATGCGGATGCCGTTTGTCTGTATGGAGTGAAACTTGTTTGTTTCACCGCTGTAACTCATTACGTGTCTCGTGCTGGGATCGGTAAAGCCAAGCAGCATCCACGGTATACGCAGCTCCACCCACTTGCCGTCTGTCTGCCAGTGCGCGTGTGAGTTGTATTCCGGATGGCCGGGTTCGGTATTGCCGCGGTACAACCTGCCTGCCACAACTTCTTCAAACGGATGGGACTGTTTGGTATCCGGCGGTTCCATTTTCAGGCTGACGGCCAGTTTCCACGGAACGAACAAACCCGAATTGTCCTTCATTTCATTCTCATGAACAGGTAGCATCCCGTACCGAATCCCGTACAACCGTCGGTGGAAGTCGTAGTTGGAGGCTATCTTCACTTCGCTCTCCTGCCGGTTTCCAAGAATGACGAGCGCTTCCAATCCTTCATCCAGAGTCAAGCCAGGAAGTTCCTTCGTCTGGCGATTTCCGCCCGGAATGGTATCCACGCCAAACATCAGCTTCTCACGCTCGGGGATAAACGGCTTGTCCAATCGTGCTCCCAGGTAGAGATACCCTTCATCATGCGTCACCCAGATTTCTTCAAATCCAGGAACCTTCACAGAGATCCTTTGCTTTTCTTTTGGCGATATCTTGTGCCAGTCGCTGCTGTTTCCGTCGATGATAATGTCGTCTTCCTTGCTGGAATGCATGGCCAGCAATCCAAAAAAGGATTCGTTCGTCAACACATTCATCCAGGCGGAGCGCCTCTCTTCAGGTATTTCGTACCGCATGGTATTCCACGTACGCTTAAACCACTCGTCCTGCCACTCGAACAACACTGCCCCGGAATAGCCCTCGTCTGCAATTTCCCGCAGGAGTTCCGCGTTGATTCGACCTTGCTCCTGCTCCCTATGCCCCCCTTGATCGCGCCCCAGGTGGCCGAGGTGAGCCACCCCCAGTGATGAAGGCACTCCAAATTCCGTTACCATGATTGGCATTCCGGCATGATATTTTTTTAATTCGCGAAGATACGCCTTGTAGGTATCAATCTCACCGTCCCGATTTTTTACGGTCTTTAGCGTCGCATCCAAACGGAAAAAGTCAGGATAATACGGGTAGACATGGTAGGCGGCAAAGGTTCCTGCTTCCCACTGAACCGCTTTGATATGGGTCGGATCCACGCTGACCATGTCCTCATGAATGATCGGTTCTCCCGGGTGTTTGATTGGATCAGTCGTTACCCAGTTGGTAAACGCAATCGGATGCTGCCATCCCCTTTCCGCTTCCAGCTGTGCCGTATAGTCCATCATTTCCGCCAGCCATTTCTCAAAGGAAGACGCGTTCTTCTCCACTTGAATATGCTTGCTATCATAGGGAGGTACCTTCTGTCGCAAGCGGTTTGTCTGTTTCACCATCTCCGGATTCCATTCCGTGCCGATATGCCACCCCAAGAGATACGGGCCGGCGTTAACCGTATATTTTCCGTATGCTTTCCCCGGCTTTTCCGGAATCGAGATATCTCCGTACACAGCCCCTACTGCATGTTCAATTTCTTGGCGAAATTCCTGTCTGATTTCCGGGAGGTAGGCGTCCAGTTTCTCGTTCAATGCTTCTTCGGGAGACCAGATGCCTTGAATCAGGTACAGCGGATCATCGGGGCGATCACGGTTGTATTCCACCAATGCCTCATAAAAGACAGGCTGATGGATGGTGTATATCCTGACGGCTTTAACCCCCAGTTCGCTGATTTGGGCGAACCAGCGGAGGTAATCCTCTTTTTGAATGGGAAATTCCCCAGGATAATACCCGGGCAGGGATGCTCCCAAATTGATGCCTTTCACAAAGTAGGACTTCCATTGTCCGTCTTCGTAAATCTGCAGTTCCTCCCCTTTCGTGCGAAATTTGAGCTGGTAGCCCTCCGCCGATTGCGCCGTTTCGACACGGGCCATCGTCGGCATGAGCCAACTGACATACCCGAATACAACGCCAGCAATGACTGTCAGCATCAGCCAGCTGATCCGTTTCCGGTTTTTTGCCCTCACCATTTCGACACTCCTACCAACAAAAATTTCCTTTTGTTGACACTATTTTGGGTCATTATAAACAAGAAAAAACCGAGACGACCATAGTCTCGGTTTCCTGATTCCACAATTTTCCTGTTGTAATCAAACTGTAATGTTTCGATGGAATAACCCGTTCTACCTATCAATATCAATAGAGAGTCCTGAAACCTTTCAAATGGGTTCCGACTCAACTCCTACTTTTCTGGGACCCGGTTTTTTCGCAAATAGGACGACTTCCCTTGAAAAAAATGGTAGGTTGCACCTAAAAAATTTGGTCTGTGAAATTGCTGATCCACCACTCACATTATTGCTGGGTGCCATACGCTTGAGATTGTGATTGCTGTTGATTGCCGATTTCAATGCGGCCCAATGCGCCTTTTACCTTGTCCAATTGCATCTGGTAATCGCGGATCACCTCAGTCAGGACGCTGACTGACTCTTTAAAGTCAGGCTCGCTGCTGACTCGATCGATTGCTCTATGTAGATGCAGCATTTTGTTCTCCGTCTCGCGAAGAATGTCTAGGAGTTGCAAACCGTTCACCTGTCCATCACCTCATTATTTTCTCTTAGATTTCCCAACTCCACAGGTGTGTATGCGCTAAAGATACCCAAAAAACCCACCCGGCATGAGCTGTGCTCAACCCCAAAAAGTGACGTTGGCCTACGAAGATTAATCCTAGTACTTTTCGGGGACCCCTGAACAAGCTTCGCCGGACGGGGGCTGGTTTCGTCATCTCCACTTACGGATTTGTTATACATTCCTCACTTATTACCTGGTTCCCATTCGTTGGTATCTTTCTTGGTTTTAACCAGTTACGATACTGGCTTAAGCCACCAGTATTGAAGATGAGTTGGTTTTTTGAACATATGACAAATATGATGGGGTGCTGCATTGCTACCATTACAGCTTTTACTGTGTTTGGTGCACCACGCTTATTGAATTTGTCTTCTTCGAGTCCCCTTCTATGGTTTAGTCCTACAATAGTTATGGTCCCAATAATCATTGGATTTGTAAGTCATTATAAGAAAAAAATGTTGAACGTTTAGCCTATGTCCGGTTGTATTCCGGACTTTTTTGTGTTCCATACTAAATATCCATTAACTTAAACCCATCCCGGTATTGTAGACGCCTTGTGTCTTTAGAAACGTGTAAGTCACGGCCAACGGCGCTGTATTCAAGGGATCAACGTGTGGAGACCAATTTCTCTCCAAGCTTGTTCAAACGGGTAACGCCAGCCAAGTAGCCCGCCGTAATGGGATCGTTGTGAAAATGTTGTACCGGTGGATACGAGATTCCAAACACGCAGATTGGCTAAACACTTCTCCGGAAGCCAAGGCGGTTACAAGTAATATACCATCTCCAGGGGAATTCCGTGAGTTGGAAACCGAGAATGAAAAACTCAAGAAACTGCTTGGAGAGAAGGATCTAGAGATAGCGATCCTCCGTGATCTTGTAAAAAAGGTGAACCCAGCTTATTGAACAAAATGGAAATAGCCGACAAGTGGATAAAGCTGGGGTACACAACCCAAAACGGTGTTGCATATTGTCGGCATAAACGAAGCTGCGTACTACTACCGAAAATACAAGGCATCCGGTGAATCACGAATTTATAACGGAGGGCGACCCATACCCGGTATTTTCCCTAACGCAGGATGGAAAGCCTGTCTCGGATGAACAGATCAAGGAATGGTTATCCGAACTGATTTCCTGTGAAGAATCGGCCTACGGCTATCGAAAACTTACGGTATGTCTACAACGGGATTACCAACTGATCATTAACAAGAAAAAGGTCTACCGCTTGATGAAAGAAAGTGATCTGCGAGATTACAGCACCGAATCAACTGTGGGAAATGGACGTAAAATAAGGGTTCATTGCTGGAGAACATCGTTTCTTTTTCCTGCTATGTCTCATCGACGTCTATGATCGAGTCATCGTGGACTACCATATCGGCCTGACATGCGAAGGAAAACATGCCGCTCAGATTCTTCAACGAGCTTTGTGGAAACGACCGGTTACGAATTATCTTCACTTTTATAACCAACGGAGAATTCACGGTAGTCTGTATGACCTTTAACCAGCAGAATTCACGAAAGCTTTAGCACTGCAACGGGTAAAACCATTTGTTGTAAAAGTGTAAAGTGGCAATACACTCCTAACTGGTTGAAGAACAGTGAAAAATTACAGCAAAACGAGAATAAGGGAGATCGGCTCCAATTTTAAGGGGTTGAACCGAATTCAGTTGAAATTAAACAAGCTGCCCCCGGTTGAGTACCGGAGTCAGCTTGCAGTCTAGGGTGTTTTTTTAGTGTCTACAAAATGGGGTCTTGACCACCTCTTACCGGTTGTTTTTGGCTCATGTCCAAGCTACACGCACAAAAAGCACTGCCCCTGATGATCTTTACTTTGTTTCAATGATTGTAACCCCTTTGGGGACATTTAATACGAACAGGGATTGATCAAAGGAAGATTGAAACTCAACCTTGTTCACCGTATAAATGGATGTATCACCATTTAATGTCGATATCTTTTTCAATAACAGGCCGGTCTCGCTATCAATCCATAGTTCTACATCTGGTTGTTTTTGAAGTAACTTTTCTTGCTTTCCGCCTACATTGATGATTCTTTCCAAGGTTTTTCCTTTTCCGCTCAAATGATAGGCCGTTCGATTCAATACTTCTTCTTCATCCACTCTGGTTGAATTTGTCGTCAATTGAAGCCTTTTTAATTCCTCGACTGTACGATTAAGCTGATTGTCCTTTACAGAAACCCCCGAGTTATACAAAGAGGCGGATGCCTGCCCCCTCACATAGAGTAAAGCTTTTCCCTCTTGGCTTTTGTACACGTGCATGGGTTCTTGATTTCTTTGCTCTTCTCGTCTTAGTTTTCCGTTTAAGGTATTGTCCCAAACTTTAATCAGGGTTTGATTCTGTGTACTTGCATTTTGGAAGGTATAAGTCGCTTCCAAATAACTGGAAAAAGCTACTTTTGACTGAACGTGTGCCATCACTTGTTCGATCGAGCTTTTTATTGGTGCCGCCGCTTCAACCCTGTTCCCGGACTCATCTGCTGCAGAAATACTTACTATCATTCCAGCGATCAGCACACTTTTCCATAACCAGCGATTTTTCATGGTTCACTTCTCCTTTTATCGTTATTTTACAGGGATTTTGATTTGAAAATCTTTTACTTCCGGTGTTTTCACATGCAGTATCAGGACTGACGTTTTTGGGCTTACAGGGGTAAAAAGGAAATTACTCTTAAAAGTAACTCGCTTGTCATCGTGGGCGCTTACTGGATAACCGCTTCCTTCTAAAAGTTCCAAGAAACGACCTTGCTCATCAGAAACTGTAAAGGTGGTATTGATTACATCCGATTCATTCACGTCCATAGTCCGTATATTTAGTTCTGTGCCGCGTGGCGAAAACGTAACGGTATCGATCAGCACAATGGTATCTCCAATATGTTCCACAATTTTGGGTTGAATGAATTTCGTTTTCGAGTCATTCTTTTTTACGGGAATAGTGAAATCCCACTCTCCCTGAATATCTCCAATTTGGGTAATTTTCAGTTCAAGATGAAATGGATCGGGCATACTGTCCGGTGCTTCTAATGGCCTTAAATTCATCACGCCAATATGATGATTTTGGTCTATCACCGCTTCTGAGGTTAATTGAACGTCCCAGCCGTCTATCACATACTTAAAACGTGGTTTCTTTTTGTCTATGGCAGGCAAAGGCTGAGAGGATTCCTCCATGTAGCCCAGTGAAAGTCGTGTACCGTCGTAAAGAACCTCCGAAATATTCAACGTGATTCCTTGACTGGAAGTACTCATTTGGACAGAAGACGCTAATCCCTGTTTGCTTGCCTCTTTCAAGCCTAGATCTCCTATGGATTTAAAAATTTTTCCAAGTAAAGGAGTGTTTGATAACGCTTCTGCCCAGGAAGTTGAAATGAATCCGGGTCCGATCATGCACGCCATCAAGACAGCCGCTGAACTTGCAAAAAATAAGAACGTACGGATTGGTTTTTTATAATTGGGACGGCGGATTTTATTTTTCTCCTGTTTCGCTTTTTGGATCGCTTGATCGATGGCAATATCCAGCTCTTTTGGCGCTTCCATCTTTTGAATATGAGCGGCCCATTGTTTTAACTCGTTACTCATTGACGCATCCCTCCTTCATCTCAAGGCGGAGTAACTGTAAAGCCTTGTGCAACTGTGTCTTTACTGTACCGATGGGGATCTCAAGCATTTCTGCAATTTGCCGCATGGTGAGGTCATGTAAGTACTTTAAGATAATGATGGTCTTATACTTCTCCTCCAGATGATCAATGAGATCATGGAAGTTATCCGTATTTTGGTAAACCAGTTGTTTCAATGACCTATCTTTCTCAATGGTTAAAAAGCAGATGATTGATTGATGCTTTTTTCTTTTTCGTAGATGGTCAATGGCACAGTTAATGACGATTCTTATCATCCATGATTGAAAATGTGTGGACTTTTTTAAGCTATCTAGAGATACATATGCCTTATAAACAGCCTCTTGTACGATATCAATTGCTTCCTGTTCATTTCGGGTATACGAATAAGCTGTTCGATACAATATCGTTTTGTATTGCTGAATTAACTGTCCAAAAGCGTCATCATCACCCTGCTGTGCTCTGGTGACCAGATCATTCATTGAAATCACCTCCCTTTTTCAGATGTTATACTTATAAGACTAAAGAAAAGGGTCATTTGGTTTTTCAAAATGGCAATTTTTTATCAGTGAGCCTTTTGCAGATTTCTGGGGGGAGTACCAGCGTAGCTGTTACCAAGTGCCAACTTGGAGCGCCACCGAGATACCGCCAGCAAAACTCGGATTTACAACACTAAGGAGTTCTGACCATAAAAACAGCAGGTTTTCACCACGGGTAAGGGTGTAACCGGCTTTATTGCTATCCTTGATTCAAGGGCCGCAAGGTGTCTAAGGTGGTAACTCCTTTTGGGTCAAAACGATACTCGCCAAGGAAATTGATATGTTCCCATCCCAATGGAGACATATGCATTAATAAGTCCTCTCGTAAATCGAAATTATCTTCATCGTCGGGTTTTGTAATGAACCGGTCCTGTTTCCGTTAACTACTACGTTTGGTCCGAAATCCATGAGTAGCTCTTCGTTGCCCCCAAACAATTTCCTGTCTTGCTGCAAACGTATCCCCGATCTCCAGACCGCGACCTCCGGCGGCCGTAAAGTAAGTTATCGCTTCAGATCTTTTTTTCTATGATGACTCAAAAGCGATCAACCATTAGTCCCGAGACAGAGCAAAAGGAGTGGGTCTTTATCCCTTTATTACCTTTTTCTTGAAATAAAGAAAGGGTAATGGTCATAGTGTGAAGAAGTAATGAATCATTAAAATCAAAGGAGGTTTCAAAGTGAAAAAGTTTCTTTCAATATTGACAATGCTGCTTCTTTTGTTCTCATCTCTTACATCTGCGTTTGCCTATTCAGGTAACAATGAAGTTGATGATGATCTAGAAATCGTTTATGAAGCTCAACAAATCACAGACGACAATGAGGTTCTTGAAAGAGCAAAAAAAGGCGTAAATGAGGGGCCTGTCACATTAATAAAAAAAGTAAAAGGTTCTGATAACAGCTCTACCGTTGTATATGAAACAACCCAAAAGCTGAAAGAGAAAAAATCCAAAAAAGAAAATGAAAACAAAACAGTTACATCTTACGTAACAACCATAGTGGCCGAAAGCACCTATAAATCAGATAACAATTACGATAACACTTACAGCGCGAGAGTCTACATTGAGTATCACTACGATATGATCACAACAGATAATGTACAATGGGTTGAAGCAGTCAAATATCGATACAAATATGTTAATCTTGATTCTCAAGTGACTGCCACTCAAATGAAAAATTATTATGGTTGTGGCGGCCAACAATATGAAAATAAATCAAAATACTGGGTTAACGCAGCTGGGAGTGCTACTGCTTCTAATCCTACCTCTGGAATATGGTATTATAATACACCCTCTACGGATTGGGGGCATGTAAATGTCTCAACCTATGATGGATACAATGGTATGAATGTGCGTACAGATCTAAAAAGATCTACAAGCACTTGGTACTTTCAAATCGATGCTGGGTTTGGATCCATGCAGCCTTTAATTCAATAGGAAGAAAACCCTCCGAACGGAGGGTCATTTTATTCAAGGGAGGTTGAATGAATGTTGAAATTAAAAACCTTATTAGTGATTTTTCTTGCGTTTCTGGTTTTATATGGTTGTACGAATCAAAAAGAACAAACAATTGAATTGACTGGCCAATCAAATAGTTGGCTTGGTCGCATGATAATAACCAAAGTAGGTGAACGATATAAGAAAGAGACAATCATTAAACCTAAACAAACTCTGAAAATATCACAATTAGACTATTCTTCCGTAACTAACAATTCGGAATTAGGGGAATCAACACACCATATAACAAACAAGTCGGAGTTACAATCTAATGCCTATGGCGAAAATAGTGTTAGTGGTGGAGATATTCATACCGATTGGACTTCAATTGTGCAAAATACAACATCAGGACAGATAACGATAGAATGGATTGAGGAAGGCGGCAATCATAACCCAAAAGTAGAGGTAGTGACTTTACAAAGAAGTGAATGATATTTCATATGTATCCTATGGTTTTGGTCATCGCTGTGGACAGGTTCACTTTTGGGGCTCCGGAGATTCTGAAGGTATCCTTCCCTCCTGCGCTTTCAAGTGCGTTGCCACCCTTTCGTCAGGGTGCGAGTAATAAAGAAGCCAACTAGAACAAATAGGCGCTTGGAAAGCACAATACGCTTTCTTAGCACCTGCTTGTTATCAGGGGGACTCCGCTACCTCCGGCCGCTGCAATAAAAAATCGATTTTCCTACGCTAAGGGATCACCGGCCATTTATATATCTCAAGAATGACCGTTTTTGAGATAAGTCATTTCCTCTTCGAAACCATTCCATTTTCCTCCTCTCTTCCATAACAAAACTTGTATCAAAATCAAGGGTCATAACTGGAAGTATAATCCAGCCTATGACCCATTTTTTCTCGTATCTTGGTAATACCCCAATTTGGAATGATAACCGCATACAAACTGTTAAGTTCCGATTTTAGATTAGTATTTGGAACTTCGGGCATTTCATGCCCTTTATTGTATATTTCTACCACGAAAGTTATACTAATCCTATTGAATTTGTTCCGGTACTGGTGTTTTTAGGAACTTTATAGATAGGAGGATTTCAATGAAACGAAATTGGGAATTAGATGAGTTAATTGAGCATTTTACCTTGCTACCACACGAACTTGCTTTAATTGAAAACAAATTAGGCGAGTCAAAACTTGGTTTTGCAGCCCTTCTCAAGTTTTTTCAATATGAGGCACGTTTTCCAAACAATAAGTTCGAAATTCCCAAAGTAGTCCTGGCTTACATTGCAAAACAGCTTTCATTGGAACCTGGAGTATATGCACAGTATGACTGGAACGGCCGGACCATTAAACGTCACCGCGTGCAAATTCGGTAGTACTATGGTTTTCGAGAAGCAACGGTCGAGGATATACCAAAAGCCACGGATTGGCTATGCCAACATGTTCTTCATCATAATCAAGAGTTTGAATATCTCAAAGAGGCTGCATATGGGTATTTCCGGGACCAGAAAGTAGAACCGCCCACTCCAGATCGGATCGAACGGTTGATTCGTTCAGCTATACACACATACGAGGAACAATTCTTCCAAACAACTTTTCAAAAGTTACCATCGTCCTCATTAGCTAAATTGGATGCGTTGATTGAAAGCATTACTGTATTTGACGACGAAGAAGAACTAGCGCAACAAGAAAATCGGCAGATTTCTTTTAACGAACTAAAAGCTGATCCCGGACGAGCAGGGCTTGAGAGTGTATTAAAAGAAATCAATAAGTTGCGCACGATTCGAAATTTGGAACTTCCGGACAACCTGTTTAAAGAGATCCCCCTTAAAGTTCTGAAGAAATATCGGCAGCGTGTGTCCACAGAAGACATTCGGGAACTTCGCCGTCATCCCTCACCGATTCGGTATACGCTGTTGTCGGTTTTCTTCTGGCTTCGGAGCATGGAAATATCGGATAACCTGGTCGATCTCCTTATTCAGATCATTCATCGTATTGGGGTTCGAGCAGAACGTAAGGTAGAAAAGGAAATCCTGAAGGATTTACGACGAGTCAGCAACAAATACGGAATCTTGTTCAATCTAGCACAAACAGCTATCCACCATCCAAATGGAATCATTAAAGAAGTATTATTCCCAGTGGTCAATGAACAAACCTTGAAGGATCTTGTCAAAGAATTTAAACATACCGGACCGGCTTACCGCGAAAAAATCCATACTGTCATCCGTGCCTCCTATGGTAGCCACTACCGTCGAATGGTTCCGGAAATTCTCAGCATTCTTGATTTTCGTTCCAATAACGAGGTTCATCAACCGGTGATCCGTGCATTGGAGCTGATCAAAAAGTATGCGAACACCGGTCTGCATTATTTCCCTTTAGCCAATGACATTCCGATCGATGGTGTCATTAGAACGGCATACAGAGAAATCATTATCGAAAAAGACGACAAAGGCCAGGAACGGATTAACCGAATCAATTACGAGATTAGCGCTTTGCAGATGCTTCGCGATAAATTACGTTGTAAAGAAATCTGGGTACCGGGGGCCAACCGATACCGGAATCCGGACAAGGATCTTCCAGCCGATTTTGAGGAACGCCGTGAAGAAAACTACAAGGCATTGAATCAGCCGTTAGATGCGGATTCGTTTATTGCTGCACTTAAACAAGAGATGAACCAAGGACTAGAAAAGCTGAGTGCTGGTATGCCAAAGAACTCGAAAGTACGGATTACGGAAAAAGGCAACGGATGGATCTCTGTCTCCCCATTGGAGCCACAGGCAGAACCGGTGAATTTAGCACGGGTGAAAGCTGAAATTGCCCGTCGCTGGCCGATGACCAGCCTGCTGGATATTTTGAAGGAGGCAGACTTACGCGTTTCATTTACGGAACAATTCAAGACGGTAGCCAACCGTGAGATTTTGGATCGAGAGACGCTGCAAAAGCGTTTGATTCTTTCCCTTTACGGTTTAGGAACCAATACCGGCTTAAAACGGGTCAGTGCCGGTGATCATGGCGAAAGCTATAAGGATCTGCTGTATATTCGACGTAAGTTCATTCACAAAGACAACCTGCGTAATGCGATTGCTGAAGTGGTAAATGCGATCTTTCGAGTGCGGATGCAGGAGATATGGGGGGAAGGAACAACTTCTTGCGCTTCAGACTCGAAGAAGTTCGGGGCCTGGGACCAAAACCTTATGACAGAGTGGCATATCCGGTACCGCGGTCGAGGTGTCATGATTTACTGGCATGTCGAGAAAAATTCAACGTGTATCTATTCTCAGCTCAAGTCATGTTCTTCTTCCGAGATTGCCGCTATGATCGAAGGGCTACTCCGACATTGTACCGATATGGAAGTGGAGAAAAACTATGTGGATTCTCATGGCCAAAGTGAAGTCGCCTTTGCTTTTTGTCATCTGCTGGGTTTTCAGCTCATGCCGCGATTAAAAGCGATCCATTCACAAAAGCTGTATCGTCCAGAGGCAGGAATGACAGATGCTTATCCTCATCTGCAACCGGTACTGACACGCCCGATCAACTGGGAGCTGATTCGGCAGCAGTATGACCAAATGATGAAATATGCGACAGCTCTACGCTTGGGTACCGCAGAAACCGAAGCCATCCTAAAGCGATTCACACGGAATAACCTGAAGCATCCTACATATCAAGCTTTAGGAGAGTTGGGAAAGGCCGTAAAAACTATCTTCCTCTGTAACTATTTACACTCCGAGGAGCTGCGCCGCGAAATTAATGAAGGATTAAATGTCGTAGAGAACTGGAACTCGGCCAACAGCTTTATCTTCTATGGCAAGGGCGGGGAAATTGCTACGAATCGAATGGAAGATCAGGAAATGGCCGTTCTATCCCTGCATTTGTTACAAAACTGCCTGGTGTACATCAACACCATCATGTTTCAAAATATTTTAGCCGAGAAGAAATGGTTTGACCTGATGACCCTAGAAGATTTCCGGGCTTTAACCCCGTTAATCTATACCCACGTGAATCCTTATGGTACATTCCGTTTAGACATGAAGGAGCGAATTCCACTAGAAGGTGAATTGGTATGAATGAAAAACGTGTATCTGCAAAAAAGAAAGCCCGCGAACTGGCAAAATACCTGCGGGCAGAACGACCTGACTATGCTTACCTAAAAAGATTGTTTCAGCACCTAAGAGACGAGCTTGAAATAGAGGTACCGAAAGCATCAAAAAAATTACCCTATGTCCCAACCGAAGAAGAGTTAAAACGGTACTACGAAGTGGTCTGGAAAGCAAAGAATTTTCAGGACATGATGATCGTGAAAACTCTGATGTATACCGGTGTTCGCGTCAGCGAATTAATCAATATCAAACTGACGGATATTGATTTCCATTACTGCCAGATCCGGATCAACAAAGGTAAAGGCAGTAAAGATCGGATTGTTCCTTTCCCACAGACCTTTAAAGAGCTGTTGGCCATTCACGCGGATTCGATGAAAAAGAAGCATGCCGTGTATTTATTTGAATCATCCTGGAAGAAGAAATACACGGATCGGGGAATCCGCAAGATTTTGGCCAAATATTCTGTGGAAGCCGGACTCGCTCAAAATTTATCACCGCATATGCTCCGTCACTTTCTACTGACCTGGTTGAAAAAGCAAGGGATCGATGATGCGCTGATTCAACCTTATTCTGGTCATGAAAGTCGGAAATCACTGGAAGTATATTCAAAGCTAGCGATCACTGATGCACAGTTTGAGTATAACGAGGTGATCAATAAATTTCCGGTTTAACGAGTTGGCACTTGGTAACAGCTACGCTGGAACTACCCCTTCTGAGCGCTTTAGTATCAAGCACTAGAAAAGCATAAAAAAGGACTTCACCCCAAGAAGGAGAAGTTTTCAAGCAACCACGCACGAAAACTTTTCGAGGAAGGTGAAGTCAC
>NZ_JBIYSM020000010.1:0-94798 GCF_044759095.2 Brevibacillus soli | reverse complement strand
CTTCGCCAGCCGTAGTAGCAGTATTGACAATATTTTCATTCATCAGTGATGCCGTGAACGCGGCATGGAAGTCTTATCTACTAAAAAAAGACAGCACTGCACGAATGTGCTCATGCTGTCTTTCTCCTGCCTTACAGGTGCTTACCCAGAGTGGCCATCAATGCTTCCTTCGGTTGGAAACCGATCACCTTGTCAACCGGTTGGCCATCCTTAAATACCATCAGGGTCGGAATGGACATGATGCCAAAACGCCCTGCAGACTCCGGATTTTCATCGACGTTTACTTTGGCGATTTTCAGCTTGGCGCCTACTTCATTGTCGATTTGCTCCAGCACAGGAGCGATCATTTTGCAGGGACCGCACCAAGGTGCCCAGAAATCGACGAGGACAGTCCCTCCTTGTTCTACTTCCTGGCTGAAGGACTGATCGGTTACGTTGACAATTGCCATATGTGGCTACCTCCTTAAGGTCAGTTACTGATGGGGGTTCGACGATTTTCAGTATACCATTCTCTGCCTGAAATGACTATGGCGGGCGACACTTTGCGAAGGAGTGGTTCCCACATACTTTGCCCTGTTCTGTTCCAAGCTATTGAGGATGGAAAGGGGGGAGTTCATGTGGCAACCATTGTGGCTTACTTCAACAGCGAAGCCGAAGCTCATCGCGTCTTGCAGCAATTGGCACTGGAGACTTCGGTACAATCCATCGTGTTTCTCAATCAATCCTCCGTCTCCGGAGAAAACACCCCTTTGGACTCGCTTGTGCCAATTGGCCTTAACAAGGAACAGTCCGCCATCTTTCAAGACGCCCTGTCAGCAGGAAAAGCAGCAGTCGCCCTGGAGTGCAATGATGCAGCCGACATGCTCGTTGCCCTGCAGAACTACGGGGTTCGCGAGTATAGTCTGGTGTAAAAAAACGACCCCTTGTATCAGGGGCCGCTTAGCCGTTACCTTTACGCCAACACCTTTTTAAATTCTTCCGTCAAGAGCGGCACCACTTCAAACAGGTCGCCAACGATTCCGTAATCAGCCACTTGGAAAATCGGCGCTTCGGGATCCTTGTTGATGGCAACGATTACCTTGGAGTTGGACATACCGGCCAGGTGCTGGATGGCACCGGAGATGCCGCATGCGATGTACAGATCAGGAGTCACTACCTTGCCCGTTTGTCCAATCTGCATCGAGTAGTCGCAGTAATCTGCGTCGCACGCGCCGCGGGAAGCACCTACAGCTGCGCCCAATACTTCTGCAAGCTCGTAAAGGGGCTTAAACCCATCTGCGCTCTTTACACCGCGACCGCCGGAAACAATCACCTTTGCTTCGGACAGGTCAACTTTGCCGCTGGTTTTGCGGACAATCTCCTTCACGATCGTACGCAGATCCTTGATTTCCACGTCAAACGGTACCACTTCCGCTGTCTTGCCTGCTTCCGCCTGACCAACCGGAATGTTGTTCGGACGAATCGTGATGAAAATGCAACCTTCACGGAACTTGCGCTTTTGGAAGGCTTTTCCGGCGTAAATCGGACGGGTGAAGACCGGTCCTGCCTCAATGGCCGTGACGTCGGAGACGAGTCCGTAACCGAGACGCGCTGCCACACGCGGTGCCAGATCGCGGCCGATCGAGGTATGACCCAATACGATCGCGTCCGGACTTACAGCCTTGATCAATTGCTGCAAAGCCTGGCTGTACCCGTCAGGAGTATAGGTAGCAAGCGCGCTGTTGTTTACGACATATACCTTGTCGGCCCCATGCTGAGCAAGCGCATCCGCGAACGAACCGCCATCTGCACCAAATACGGCTGCCGCGATTTCGCCGCCCTCTGCCAGAATGTTCGCTGCCGCCAACGCTTCAAAGGATACGTTGCGCAGTTGGCCGTCACGTGCTTCTGCCAATACAAGTACTTTTTTCATATGTGTATCCCCTCTCCCTTGTTCGTTACACCACTTTTGCTTCGTTGCGGAGCAGTTGGACCAATTCTGAAACTTGGGACGAAAGATCGCCGGAGAGAATGCGTCCCGCCTGTTTTTTTGGTGGCAGGTACTGATCGACGATCTCTGTTTTAGCCTGGACGTCTTCAGCGGAAAGGCCCAGGTCGTCTGCCGACAGACGCTCAAGCGGCTTTTTCTTCGCCTTCATAATGCCGGGGAGAGATGGATAGCGCGGCTCATTCAGGCCCTGCTGCGCGGTGATCAGCACAGGAAGCGAGGTTTCCACGGTTTCCAGATCGCCCTCGATATCGCGCTCGACGCGAACATTGGTGCCGTTTACCTCCAGTTTCACCGCAGTGGAAACGTGGTTGATGCCCAATTCTTCTGCGAGGCGCGGACCGCCTTGCCCCGCTCCGGAGTCAACCGCCATCTGACCGCCAAGAATGATGTCGAAGCCAACTTTTTTCGCTACCGCTGCAAGCGCTTTTGCCGTGGTGTACTCATCGCCGAACAGCGATTCGTCATCAACGAGAACAGCCTTGTCCGCTCCCATCGCCAGTGCGGTACGAAGAGCGGTTTCAGCGCGATCCGGTCCGACCGTGACAACGGTAACCTCGCCGCCGAGCTCTTCTTTTAATCTGATCGCTTCTTCTACCGCGTACTCATCGTACGGATTGATGATAAATTCCACTCCGTCTTCGGAGATTTTTCCGTCTTGAATGACAATTTTCTCTTCGGTATCAAAAGTTTGTTTGAGAACAACCAGGATATTCATGGGAGTACCTCCTTCTTGTTTCTATCGGTCATGAAACTGAGGCTTGCGCTTCTCCAGGAAAGCGGTGACGCCCTCTTTCACATCTTCAGAACGGAATGCTTCACCAAACAGCGCTGCCTCCCGCTGCAGACCTTCGTGCAAACCATGGATAACGCCGGCGTGGATGGCGTTCAGCGCGAGACGCAGTGCGACAGCGCTCTTCTGCGCTATTGCTTCCGCCAGCTTTTTCGCTTCGTCCAGCAGTTGTTCCAGCGGATATACCGCTTCTACCAGACCGATGCGATACGCTTCTTCGCCGCCAATCATCTCCGAGGTGAGGATCATCTGCGTCGCCTTACCGCGACCGATCAGACGCGGCAAGCGCTGTGTGCCTCCGTAACCCGGGATAATACCGAGGTTCAGCTCTGGCAATCCCAGTTTGGCTTCCGCTGCTGCCAGGCGAATGTGGCACGCCATCGCCAGCTCCAGGCCGCCTCCCAGGCAAGCGCCGTTGATCGCTGCGAGGATCGGCTTCGGGTATGTCTCGATGCGATTGAACAGCTCCTGACCGGCAGTTGCCAACGCTTCCGCTTCCGTGGGGTTTAATTGGGTGAATTCCTTAATGTCAGCCCCCGCGATAAAAAAGCGCCCTTCCCCGGTCAGAACGACGACCTTTACATCAGCCTCGTTTTCGAGCTCGTCTAGGATGGACCGCAGCTCCTTCAGGGCAGGTTGATTGAGCGCGTTTGCAGGCGGGTTATTCACCGAAACAACAGCGATGCGATTCTCCTTCTTCACAAGAAAATGCGAATACGTCATGCCTCTCTCCCCCACTTTTTCCATGGTCACTGCATACGATTGCATCCAACCGAGCGATCGCTCAGTTGTACACCCTCCATTGTAACAAACGCGCGCTTCCAAAAAAAGCGTTTTCTATCGTTACTTCCGCATCAAACCGTACAGGAAGAGGTTATGGATGGGATCAACGTGAGAGACAAGGTCATACTTGCACTGCTTCATGACCCAGGACGTCGCTACTTCGTCAAGCGTGCCAAAAATCATTTTCCGTGCCACCCGCACATCAATATCGGGGCGGAACGATCCTTGTTCAATCCCTGCCCGTATCACGTCGTCAATCAGGTTGAAGTACTGCTTCATCACAATCCCGATGCCTTTGCTGATCTCCGGATTGGATTGGCGCAGTTCAATCTGCGTCACGATGGCCATCTCCGGATCCTGTGACAACTGACTGAGGTGGGCGTGGACGAGAACGTACAATTTTTGTTCAAGCGACTCGGCTTCTGCAATGCGTCCCCGGCATGTTTCAATAAACTGACCCATTTTCTCATTAAAAAGCGAGATTAAAATGTCATCCTTGTTCTCAAAGTAGAGATAGATGGTACCGTCCGCAACCTTCGCCTCTTTAGCGATTTTGGAAACCTGGGCATTGTGATACCCCTGTTTCGCGATGACGCGTACAGCCGCATCAATGATGGCCTGATACTTTTCCCCCGTTTTCTTTGCCATACTTACCTCCACATTTGATTTCACAAGATGATGAGAGCGAATGAATGATCATTCATTCAGATCAAGTGTAATACACTCACTGCACAGTGTCAATCCCCGCGGAGAGAAGCCCATGTCTAACGTTCCCCACTTATTCGTATGGCAATCTCCAAAACGAAAAAGGACCTTCTCCAGAAAAATGGAAAAGGTCCTTTTTGTGATTAACTGCTCTTCGCCTGCTGTTCCGCTTCGCGCCGCTGTTTTTCCTCTTCCTGAAGCTGACGGCGGAGCACCTTGCCTACCATTGTTTTCGGCAGTTCGCTGCGGAACTCATACAACCGGGGGATTTTATAAGCGGCCAAACGCTGTCGACAGTGACGCTCCAAATCGTCCTCCGTCACCTGACGTCCCTGTTTCAACACGATGAACGCCTTGACTGTTTCACCGCGGTATGGGTCGGGTACGCCTATCACAGCCGCCTCCTGAATAGCCGGATGCTCAAACAGCACTTCTTCCACTTCCCGTGGATAAATGTTGAAACCGCCGGCAATAATCATATCCTTTTTACGGTCGACGATATAAAAATAGCCTGCGGCATCCATGTATGCCATGTCACCGGTCAACAGCCAGCCGTCACGCATCGCAGCCGCCGTTTCCTCCGGGCGGTTCCAGTACCCTTGCATGACTTGCGGACCTTTTACGGCCAATTCTCCAATTTCCCCTTGGGGAAGCTCTTCTCCGGTCGCCGGATCCAGTATGCGGCAGTCGGTATCGGGCCAGGGCAGTCCGATGCTGCCCGAGATGCGATGTCCCCAGATCGGGTTGGAGTGGGTAACCGGCGAGGCTTCTGTCAGTCCGTAGCCTTCCACCAGTTTGCCCCCGGTCAATTCTTCGAAGCGCTGCTGCACTTCAACCGGAAGCGGAGCAGATCCACTCACACATGCTTCGATGGAGGACAAGTCGTATTTTTTCAAATCAGGATGATTGATCAACGCAATGTACATGGTAGGGGCGCCCGGAAACAAGGTAGGCTTCCATTTGTTGATGGAATCCAGGATCTGCTTCACATCAAATTTGGGCACCAGGATGATTTCCGACGCCATGGAGATGCCCATGTTCATCACCGTCGTCATGCCATAAACATGAAACAGCGGCAGAGCGCCAAGGATGCGCTCCCGTCCCCTTTTCAACTTGTAGAGGGTAGCCTGGCACTGAATGGCATTGGCGATCAGATTGCTGTGGGTCAGCATGACACCTTTGGCCACTCCGGTCGTTCCTCCGGTATACTGCAGCAGCGCCAGGTCTGTTTCCGGGGCGATTTCTGTCTTGACCGGATTGGTAGCGCTTTCTTTTATAAGGGAAAGAAAAGGCTCAACTTCTCCGCTGTATTCCACTTGCGGGTTGTGACCTTGCCTGCGCTGCACCAACGGATAAAATAACTTTTTGAGAAAGGGGAGAAAATCGCCAACACTCGTAATGATCAAACGTTTTAACGGAGTAGAAGGCTTGACGTTCATGACCCTTTTGTAAAGCAGGTCCAATGTGATGATCGTCTCGGCGCCGGAATCGTTCAACTGATGGGTGAGCTCCCGCTCCGTGTAGAGGGGGTTTGTCATGACAACAGTGGCACCGATAAACAGCGCGCCGTAGTACGCAATGACTGCCTGGGGGGAATTAGGCAGCATGATGGAGACGCGGTCGCCTTTTTTTACGCCGCGCTTCTTCAACGCGTTGGCGAACTGGTACGACATTGTCAGCAGTTCGCGGTAGGTGATCCGCTTCCCCATGAAGTTGAGGGCAAAATTGTCAGGGAATTCAGTTGCCGCTTGTTGCAGGTAGTGCGTCAAGGGAACACGGGGGTATTCCAACGACGCTGGGGTCTCGGGCGGGTAGCTGGCAATCCAAGGCTTGGCATTCGACATGTACATTCCTCCCAATCCTTTTTCAAGCTTACCTCTCCCGTACGATCCACATTCATAACCTCTTCCTGACTCCATTCTATTCGAAATTTATGGATTTTTCCAACAAAAAAATATAAGTACAATAAAACACGCCTTCCGTACAGAGGGCGTGCTCTCGGATGATCAGTGTCCGTCAGCGGGCCAGTTCGGTCAGCAGCTTTCCGTGGACGCGGCTGCGTTCCTGGCTGGGAACGAGATAGTACCAGCCTCGGATGCCGTGCCTCCAGATCCGCTCGTCCGCTCCCTTCAGCGTTTCCGTCTCCAAATGATTTTGTTTCGGGTCATAGTAGGTGATCAAGAGAGAGGCGATTTCCGCCTCCGTCAAATCGGTTTTCACATGCTTTCCCATGATATCCATCAGCTTGAACGCCTTGAAAAAGGCCTCAACGGAATCTCCTTTATTGGCAAGGGCTTTGACGATCTCCTGCTGACGAACAATCCGTTCGTAGTCACTGTCTTCCCTGCCCAGGTCGCTTTTCCGGTAACGGGCGTAGTCCAGCGCCTGCTTGCCGTTCAGCCTCTGCAGGCCGGGTTGCAGGTCGATGTACGTGTCGTCGCCGGGATCCGTATACTTCATTCGCTTTTTCACATGGATCTCGACTCCGCCCAGTTCGTCGACGATCTTGCGGAATCCGTCAAAGTCGATTGTCACGTAGCGGTCTATTTTGACGTTTAAGAAGCGTTCCAGCGAGTTTTTGACGAGCTTGGGACCGCCAAATGCCATAGCGTGATTCACCTTGTCGTAGCCTCGGCCGGGCAGCTCCATGAAGCTGTCCCGGGGAATGGAAATCAGATAGGCCCGCTGCTTCTCGGGATGGACGGCAGCCAGCATCATCGTGTCGGAACGGGCCCGTTCACCATCCCGGCTGTCGATACCGATCAAAAGCAGCAGAAACGGCTTCAGCGGCTTTGGCTTTTGCAACAGGCCCAGCTGTTCCGGGACCGCGGTATTCGATGGCGGAATTTCCTGTACGCGAGCCTGCTCTTCCCCCTCCAAGGGAGCATACCAGTCTTGTGTCATTCGTTTATACTGGTACGCGGTATAGCCTGCGGCCGCTGCGAGAGCGAGCGCCAATGCCGTTCCTCCGTAAAGCAGAAGCGGTTTCCATCGACTGCGAAGAAATGAAAACAACATGAATGAAGCCCCCTTTACTCACGCAAAGACCCCATCGGAGCCTATACGCAAAGATGGGGTCATGTTACCAGTTTGGACGGGGGCTTGCCGGTTTATACTTCGACGATCATGGCCATGCCCATCCCCCCGCCGACGCACAGGGTGGCCAAACCGCGCTTCAACTGTCTGCGGTTCAACTCATGCAGCAGCGTCACGACGATTCGGCAGCCGGTGGAACCGACGGGATGTCCGAGCGAGATGCCGCTGCCGTTCACGTTGGTAATCTCCCGCGGCAGCTCCAGCAGCTTTTCGACGGCAAGGTACTGGGCGGCAAACGCTTCGTTCACTTCGATCAGGTCGATGTCGGCCAGAGTCAGACCTGCTTTGGCCAGTGCTTTTTTGACGGCTGGAACGGGACCGTACCCCATCAGATCAGGCTCAACCCCGGCCCAGGCATAGGAGACAATCCGGCCGAGCGGCTTCAATCCCAGTTCATTGGCGCGGCTTTCCTTCATCAAAATGACCGCCGAGGCTCCGTCGTTCAATCCGGAAGCATTTCCGGCTGTAACAGTGCCATTTTCACGGAACGACGGTTTCAGCTTGGCCAGGCTCTCCAGCGTCACGTCTCGACGAGGATGCTCGTCTGTGTCCACATAGGTGGTGTCTTTTCGCCTCTGAACGGGAACCGGAATGATTTCTTCTCGAAAGGTCCCGTTGTCGATGGCGCGAACCGCATTTTGTTGACTGCGGTACGCCACTTCATCCTGCTCCTCACGGGTGATGCCGTAGCGGTCAACAAGGCGCTCCGCTGTCTCTCCCATCAAAATCTGGTGATGGGTGTCAGTCAAAAGGTCCCACATGGAATCGGTCATTTCTCCGTGCATCAGCCGTTTTCCCCAGCGAGCGTTTTTCAGTACATACGGTGCGTTGCTCATGCTCTCCACGCCGCCCGCGATTACGATCTCACTGTCGCCCAGCGCGATCTGGGACGCTCCGCTGACAATCGCCTGCATTCCGGAGGAACATTGGCGCTGAACGGTCAATCCGGTCACTTCTTTTCCCAGACCGGCGTCAATCGCCGCCACCCTGGCGATGTTGGCCTCGTCCGAGCGCTGAATGCAGTTCCCCAGGATTACCTCATGAATCAGCTGCGGATCCAGGCCTGCTTTGGCGATCACGCCGCGAATCGCCACTTCAGCCAGTCTGCGAGCGCTTACATCTTTCAATACGCCGCCGAACGTACCGATCGGCGTACGTCCTGCGGCGGCAAATACGATAGATTCCATTCCTCTCTCCCCCTTTGGTTACGTGTTGCTTCATTCTCTCACATTCGCGTAACAAAAGGGTTACTGAAGTCTATTCGGAAGCGGTCCGGATCAACAAAAGGGTTATCCACTCTTCACTCTGCCTCTCCTCGAGGAAGCGAAAACCAGCCTGCTCGTAAGCAGTCTGTACCTTTTCCCGGTTCCACTCCACAATACCGGACAGAATGACGACACCTCCCGGGACAATCCGCTCGCCCACCACCGGAAGCATGGCAATATCTTCATCCCCGCCAATGTTTACCAGGGCAAGATCAACCTCTTTCGGCAGGCGCTCCCGCACGTCATGCTCTGCCGCGTCGCCAATGACGACAGCTACGGCAGAATGCGGCAATCCGTTGTTTTTCAGGTTAACATGCACCTGGTACTCACTCTGCGGATTGATGTCCACGGCATAGACCGGCTGCTTTGCCCCCTCTTTGACTGCAAAAACGGACAGGATTCCCGAACCGGCGCCGATGTCCAGCACGCGACGGCCATGAAGCTCCATCCCCTGCATCAGCCTGAGGATGTCCTGTGTGGTTCCGTGATAGCCGGTGCCAAATGCCGCCCCCGGGTCAATCCGAAGAATATGGGTTGCCCCAATAAGGGCTTCCTCCGGCGTCCAGGTAGGGGCGATCCACCAGTCGCCTACCTGAACCGGTTGAAATTCCTCTTTCCACGATTCATTTTCCTCTTTTACCTGTTCCGTTTCCCGCAGGCGTACCCGTCCTCCCCAGCGGTTGAGAAACAGCTTCAACCGCTCGACATGCTGCTCCTCGCTTTCACTCATCGGCTCAAACAGGTAGGCAATGACAGGGAGCTCCGCCTTTTCCTCGTAGTCGTATCCGTTGTCCGTCACCAGCACCTCGATCTGCGGTTCGATCCATCCCAACGTATATGTACTTTCAAGCACGTCGGCCACAAACGCCTCTTCCAGGTCATTAGCGACGTGAAGTGTGTATTTCAGCCATTTTCCTTGCACGTTTGCCATCTCCTTTCTTTTCTATGATTCATGACGGCATCCCGCTCGACGTGATATGATGATAGGAATGGTGTAAGATCATTCATAGAGTCGGAGGAATTGCCATGTTTGATGAGTTTTTCTACCGCCGCCGCAAAAGTAAGGGGATCCTGGTTTTCATGGTCCTCTTGATGCTGTTGGGGGTCGGACTGTTTGTCGGGGGACTTTTCTATTTATTCTAGGTTGGCTTTACTTCCCCGCGTTTACTCGATTATACTTGAGAATGTATTTTTCATGTACGTTTGTGATAGAAAGAAGGTTCTCACATGTCGCGAATTCTCATCTCCGGGTATTACGGATTCAACAATGCCGGAGACGATGTCGTCCTGTACGGAATCATCAGCTCGCTGAGACGGGAACAACCGAATATCTCCCTGGCTGTTCTGTCAAACCAGCCTGAACGTACAGAGGCGCTGTTCGGAATTCCCGCGTACAACCGTTGGAGCCTTTCCACCATCATCCGCGAATTGAAACGCAGCGATCTTCTGGTGATGGGCGGCGGTACATTAATGCAGGATGTGACAAGCCCGCGAAGCGTGCTGTACTATCTGGGAATCGTCATGATTGCGAAGCTGCTGCGAAAACCTGTCGTCTTTTACGCCCAGGGATTCGGTCCGATCCTGAAGCCGCTCAGCCGCAGGATGATCAAGCAGGTAGTCAACCATGTCGACGTCATAACCGTGCGCGATTACGAATCGGGAGAAGATTTTAAAGCGTGCGGTGTGCATAAAGCCCCCCTCTACGTTACGGCTGATCCCGCTCTGACAATCCACCCTGACGACGTGTCGGACGAACAGGGAAAAAGGCTGTTGTCCGGTTTATTTGACGACCTGTCCCGTCCGCTGGTAGCGATTTCCGTCCGGGACTGGAAACAAGAGCAGCAGTTTAAGCAAGCGATAGCCGATGCAGCGGATTCTTTTATCGAAAACGGCTGGAATGTTCTGTTCCTGCCCATGCATTACCCAAGCGATCTGGCCCCTTCACAGCAGATCATGGCGTTGATGAAGCAGCCCGGCGCGAAACTTTTGGAACAGCCGGTATCGTTCCACGAAATCATGTCGGTGCTCAAGCAGTGCACCTATGTCGTTGGCATGCGCCTGCACTCGTTGATCCTCGCCTGCATGTTGAAAATTCCGTTTACCGGCATCTCTTACGATCCAAAGATCGACCGTTTCGTCGAGCGCGCAGGCATGCCTTGCGCCGGCCACATTCGAGACTTGAACCGAACGGCCTTGCTGAGTTTGTTGAAAAAGCACCTCGACAACCTGCCGCAGGAGAAACAGGTGATCGAGGAACGGTCCCGCCTGCTTGCCCGCGAGGCTGCGCGAAGCAGCGAACTGGTCCTGCAGGCGCTTGGCGGAAAACAATAGCTGCTGCAAGGAGGAAGAGCATACATGTCTATATCATCCACACTCCTCTATCAAGTAAACAAACTGTTTCCGCTTCCCGTCCATCCGTTCAACCTGGCGAACGACGGGAAGATGAGCTATACCGAATGGCAGTTTCAAAAGGGAGAACAGACGATTCAGTTTTTTCTTCCCTTCCACTCGCAGGAGCAGATGTTTCAGGGAAAAACGGTACTGGACATCGGCTGCGGCGGAGGAGGCAAAACCTGCTACTACGCCACATTCGGCCCAAAAAAGATTGTCGGTATCGACATTGTCCCGCACTACGCGGAAGAAGCGAAAGCCTTTGCCCGCGAAAAGGGACTGGCTGACGTCGCTTCGTTTCTCACGGCGGACTCCGCTGATTTGCCGTTTGCGGACAATACCTTTGATACCATCATCATGAACGACGCCATGGAGCACGTGGATCGGCCGGAAAAAACGCTGGAGGAATGCTTCCGCGTGCTAAAACCGGGCGGCCACCTGTACATCAATTTCCCTCCGTACTTCCATCCGTACGGAGCCCATCTGTCCGACGCCATCGGCATTCCCTGGGTGCATTCCCTGTTCTCCGAGCAGGCGATGATCGACGCCTACAAGCGTCTCGTTCGCGATCTGCCGGACGGCAGCGAACGGATTTCCTTTCGGATCAGCCGACGTGCGGACGGCAGCGAGTATTTTTCCTATATCAACCGGATGACGATCAAGCGCTTCCGGCGGATTCAACAGGGTGTCTCCCATCCGGTCGTGTATCAAAAGGAAGTACCTCTGCGATCCACCGTGGCAGGTTTGGCCAAACTGCCTGTTCTGCGTGAGTATTTTGTAAAAATGGTCGTTTGCGTGTATCAGAAATGTTCCTAAATGGTGAGGAAAAGAACCCATCGGCTTCTCTTTAGAAGCGCGATGGGTTCTTTTTTGGCTGAAGCTATCTTCTCAGTCCAATCATTCGTTTTCGCAGCACTTGCATGATTGCGCGCAGCTTGGCGCCGCCCGGCAGCCACTCCAGTTCTTTTTCCTCGATCAGCGGGATGAGCAGCAGCAGGGCCAGATAGACAAGCATGCCGATCGCAATCCCGACGAGGGTTTCAGCAGCGCCCAACAGCCGCGCTTTGAGCTGAAAAGCGAGCAGGAAGCCGGTCGCTTCCGTTGCTCCCCAGGCAAGCAGCAGCATCAGGTTGGCGGCGAGCAGCGGATACAGCGTATCGAAACGCCAATGTACCTCTGCGTTCACCTGTTTCCCGATCGCCCGCATGTTCAATACGCAGACGAACGCCGTCGCGCACAGCCAGGAGACGGACAGACCGTCCATGCCCATCAGCGATGTAAAGAGCAGCGTGGTCACGACTTTGACGATTACACCCCACAAGAGGTGCAGGGCGGGTATTTTCTCCCGGCCTACCCCCTGCAGGATTCCGTTCTGGGCCAGCAGGAGAGACAGCGGGATGGCACTCACCCCGAGAATGGCCATGGCCCGTGTCCCTTCCACGTCCCCATACAAAGCGAGATTGGCTCCCTCTGCAACCGCCGTCAGGCCCAAACCGGCCGGCAGTCCGATCAGCCAGGCGAATCGGAGCGAAAGCCGGGTTAGTGTATTGACCTTATCTTCGTCGCCTCGCCTTTTGGCTTCGGCAATCGCAGGCACGATGGAAAGCGCGATGGAGGCACCGAACAGGCTGGCCAACTGCAACAGCGGGCCTCCCCTGCTGTAAATGCCGAACCACGTATCTGCGGTCAGGCCATCGACGTGCCAGACGTACCGGAAAATATTGATGGCAAGAAACGAGTCAACCAGGCTGAAGATGGGAATGACCAGGGCGCTGATGCAGATTGGCCAGGCAATCCGCCACATGGCGGCAAAAAAACGGCGATCGAACCACCAATCCAACCCTCGCGTTGCTTTGCCCGCTCCCAACGGCTGTTTGCGATTGTGCCACCATAAGAGGATGGTCAGAAAGCCGAGGCTTAAAAAGGTGCTGATCATCGTGCCGAAGTTGACACCCGTAATGACGCTATCCGTGTCCTCTCCCAACGAAACGAGATACAGCGATGCCACCAGAATAAACGCTACCCGCAGAGTCTGTTCCACGACCTGTGAGAGGCCGACGTACAGCATCTTTTGGTGCCCGTAAAAATACCCGCGCACAACGGCAATCAGCGGCACGAAGAGAAGCGACAACGATATGGCGCGAATCGGCTCAATCAGATGGGGATTGCCCATCAGAGCGGCAATCAACGGCGCGCTTAGATACAACACGGCGAACAGAATCAAACCGATTCCGCCCATCATTACCAGGCTGCGGGCGAGAATCTGGCTAATCAGTTCCCGCTTTCCCTCCGCCAGCGCCTCCGCGATCACCCGTGACAGGGCCACTGGCACGCCCGCCGTGGCCAGGATCAGGAAGGTCAGGTACAGCGGGTACACTTCCTGATAGAGACCAAGACCGCTGTCTCCGACGATTTCCTGAAGGGGAATGCGGTAAAACATCCCGATAACTTTTGACAACACCCCGGCGACGGCCAAAATCAGCGCTCCGCCGAGAAAGTGACTTTTCTTCAGCATGAAGCAGCTCCTTTTCTGTGGAGTATTTTTTGTGGGGTCCCCAAAAAGGAATCGGAATACGCTACAGAGCATCGCTTCACTTTTTGGGGTATTCATTCGGGTATAGGGTCATCTCCTGGTAGGAATAATGGTTGAAACAGCAACCATCCGAACGGAAGAGGAGTGGATCCCATGCCGTTGACAGGCTATCTGATCCGACACGTACATTGGCCGCTCATGGAGCGGTTGAAAGAAAATCGCACACGCGCTTACCTGCAAGAGTTGCGAGACTCCCAACACATGGAACGGGACGCGCTTTTGACGAGTCAGCGCCGCAAACTGGGAAAACTTTTGCAGCATGCGGTGCAAAACGTACCGGCTTACACCGAATTCGCATCGGATTTTGCCGACAGTGCCGATCAACCCGAGCGCTTTTTGCAGTCGCTTCCTGTTTTGACAAAAGGACAGTTCCGCGCCGCCTCCCAACAGTACCTGACAAGAGGGGCGGACACTTCCAGGCTGATTTCCAACCGCACAGGCGGTTCCACCGGGGAGCCGACCCATTTTTACCTGGACCGGCCGACTGTGGAGCGCTACGAAGCGGCACGCTGGCTGGGTCTGTCGTGGCATGGGATCCGCATCGGCGATTCGTCCGTGATGATTTGGGGCTCTCCGATCGAGCTGGGCCAACAGCAGGCAAATTGCTACCGCATCAAGGAACGCTGGTTGAAAAATCGATTGATGATCCCCGCGTACAATCTGGACGAGCGCAGACTGGAGCATGATCTTGGGCTGATTCGCCGCTTTCGCCCTGCCTATTTGTACGGCTACGCGTCTGCCCTGTATACGCTGGCGGAGATGATGCGCCAGAAAGGCACTCGCCTGCGCCATCGGCTGAAGGCCGTCGTATCCACTGCGGAAAGCTTGCACGACTATCAGCGGGAGGCGATTACGGACGCTTTTCAGGCTCCGGTGGTCAACGAATACGGCGCCAGGGACGGGGGCATTATCGCTTACCAGTGTCCGGCCGGCCGCATGCACGCTTTCAGCGAGAACAGCTATCTGGAGGTAGTGGACCCTGTTACCGGGCATCCTCTGCCGCCTGGACAGACGGGACAGTTATTGGTAACGGATCTCTACAACTACGTCATGCCCCGGCTCCGCTACCAGCTTGGTGACATCGTCGCCTTCTCTCCCGAAAGCTGCTCCTGCGGCATTCAGTATCCGCTGCTTGCCCAGATCGACGGGCGGGAAGACGACATGTTCGTCTCCACACGGGGAAACTATGTTCACGGACACTACTTTAATCACATCGTGCGGAACATGGAAGGCTTCCGGACCTTTCAAATCGTCCAGCACGAACCGCACCGACTCACTTTGAAACTGGTAAAGGACCCGAACCGGTACTCGCATGCCGAAGAGACAAGACTGCTTGCCGGCATCCGCTCTGTTCTCGGCGAGGACGTCTTTGTCTCTGTTCGCTACGTGGAGGAGATTCCTCCTGCCGTTTCCGGCAAGGCTCGCTATGCCATCCGGGAATTTCCGCTTGTGCTTACGCGCTCCCAGCACGGGAACGACTGAGCAGCTTGCGCATCACTTCATGAACCAGCGGCTCGCGAAGCGCCCAGAGAGCCAGCACATAGAGGCCTGCTGCTCCGCCGATGCCAAGCGCCAGATACAGCCACAGCGGCAGCAGAGAGAGAAACGGGTCAGACAGCAGGATTGCCAGAGCCATCGCTGTGCAGGCTGCCGCCACTTTCCCCGCCGTAAAGAAAAAGGAGGATTGCACGGGAGAACCGATCCTTCTCCACAGCAACACGAACAGAAGAAGCGCTTGGCTGCTTGCGGAGACGGCTGCGCTGAGCGCAATTCCGCCATGTCCGAAGACGGGTATGAGCAGCCAGTTGGAGATGACGTAGACAACGATGCCGATCACGCCGATCACGACCGGTGTGCGCGTGTTTTCCAGGGCGTAAAAGGCTCGGGTAATCAAGTCGCGTGCTGCAAGAGCGTATATCCCGAGGCTGTAGAAGACCAGCGCCCAGGTCGTGTCCGCCACTGCCTCCCGGCCAAAAGCCCCCCGCTCAAATACGAGTCGAATCAACGGTTCCCCGTACAAGACCAGTCCAACTGTCACAGGTATCAGCAGGATGAGCAGATACGCCAACCCTTTTTGCAAGGTTTGCTTCATCAGATGCATTTCGCCCCGCTTCACGTAGCTGGCCAACAGAGGAAAGAGCGGCAAGGTAAACGCCCCGACGAAGACGGCCATCGGCATTTGAACGATCTGGTTGGCGTAATAGAGGGAAGCAAGTTTCCCCTCCCCCAGTCCGGAGGCAAAGCCCCGCTCCAGAAAGGTAGTGGCCTGCGCGATTGTCGCCCCGATCAAAATGGGAACGACGCGCTCTCCCATGCTGCGCATCGCTTCACCTTCATGCCAGACAAACGAGAGGCGATGCCGGTATCCGAAACGACGCATGGTCGGCCACATCGTGAGCCAGGCGGCAAGATAACCGAGGGTGGTCGCCATTGCCAGTCCTTCTGCACCAAAAGCGGGCACCAGGAAGTACATGGCGGCGATGACAAGCGCCCCGTTCGCCACTGCCCCAAGCGTCGGTGTAAAAAAATGCTGATGCGCGTTGCAGACACTGGACCACAGACCAGCCAGTCCGATAAAAAGAGCGGACGGCCACATCCATTGCAGCATGTCGGCGGTCAACTTCGCCATTTCGCCGTTCAAACCGAACAGCAAGGCAATCTCATACGAAAAGCATACACCCGCCACCGAGAGGCCGAAAAACACGATCAGGATAAGGGCAAGCAATTTGTGATACAGAGCAGCCGTTTCCTCCCCTTTTTCCAGCATCCCCCGCATGGTGGGAATCAGGACGGCATTAATCGCTCCCGGTACGACCAAAAACAGGGTCATGGGAATGTTGGCCGCTACGCTGAACGCGTCTGCAGCCATGCCCGTGCCATAGAGGTTGGAGACGTAGACGCTGCGGAAAAAGCCGAGCAGCCGTCCAATCAACGTTAAGAGGACAATATACGATGCAGTTTTGACTAAGCTCATGAGGCGTTTCTCCTATCTAAAAACCTATCTGTAATCATATCTCATTTCTTTCGTCTCTACCAAGTTTTTTCCCTATTCCTTGCGACACCGTTCGGCAATTCATTATAATAGTTAAGTTGATCAATAGTCGTAGGAGGACTCGACTCAATGAGAGAAACCGTACTGAAATGGGGTACCCAGGCGAGCACCTGGCTCTATCTGCTGTTGGCGTACCCGGTTATCGATTACGTCTTGCGAAAAATTCTGCCGATTCCTGTTGTTTCTTCTTTTTGGGATGAGGGCATGCTGCTCGTATTGCTGCTGTTTACGTTCTTTGCCTATATGAAAGGGACGCTCCCGTTTCCGCCCGTCAAGCACCTGTTCCTTGCATTTGTCGTTTTCGGGCTTGGGCTTACGGTGACTGACATGGTCGATCCTGATGCGAGCGTCGAAGGATTTCGCGCTGTCTATCAATATATGGTCGCCTTGCTCATCGGATTCTATCTGCTGCCATCCGCCGAACAGCTGGACAAGTTCTTGAAGATCCTGACGCTGGTTGGTTTTCTCGCAGGTTTTGTCGGGGTCATGCAGGTCGTCTTGGGCGTCCAGACGCCGATGACGTGGGTGCAGGAAGGGGAGGCCATCGGTACGCGTGCATTTTCGTTTGTGACCAGCCCCAACGTATTGGGCAGCTACATGGCGCTGATCTCTCCCGTAGCTGTAGGCTTGCTGCTGAAAGCAAGAACCGGCAAAGAACGCCTGATCTGGGGAGGAATCGCACTGACCACGCTCCTTGCCCTCGTATTGACAGGATCGCGGGGAGCCTGGTTTGCCTTGGCCTTTTCCCTGTTCGTCTGCTGCACCATCTGGCAAAAACGGCTGGCCAGCTACATGATCCTGGCAGGAGCTGCGGGTGTCGCTGCGCTCTATTTCGCCCCGGAAAAACTGCCGTTAATCGGAACCGTCAAAAACCGCATCTTTACACTGTTCACTCCGGAGTACTTCGCGTCCAGTCTGCAAGGCGGACGACTCGGCCGCTGGATCGACGCATACCACATCATGCGTCTGGAGCCGTTTTTCGGAGCCGGGCTTGGACACCACGGGGGCGCCGTCGCTTCCCGCCACTTCGGTACTATCTACTCTGACAGCTACCTGTTCAAAAGTATTGCCGAACTGGGACTGATCGGCATCATCCTCTTGATCTTCCTCGTGGCGGTTACGCTTCGATACGCGGTAAAGGTCGTTCGCAGCCATTCGCAGACACCGCACTTCTTCCCTCTTCTGGGGCTGTTCTGCGGCCTTTTCGCCGTCGCTCTGCACAACCTGGTGGAGAACATTTTTGAAGTGCCGTTTATGTCTTTGTACTTCTGGCTGTTTGGCGGCTTCCTGTGCAAACTGTACGCCGACCAATTGGAAAGGAAAGGGGGTGAGCTCATGCGTCGGAATGGATTTTTGCACATGCTGAACTGGGCGCTGTACGGGATTGCCCTGTTGCTGATCTACCATCTCTTGATCAAAGTGGCGTTTATTGAGCTCTCGTGGATCGCCCTGCTGCTGATTCTCCCGCTTTTAGGGGTCATCTATTTCCTGATTCGCCCTGAGGAGAGGCGTCAGGTAATCGTCTTTTCTCTCGGTCTTCTCATGCTGGACCGTGCCTTTAACCGTTTGGATTTCAACTCCATCGTCACGGTACTGACAGGAGGAGCCGTTGCTGCTCTCGTCATTGCCCTGCTGGCGAAATGGTATGGCCGTTTGACCTGGCGGGCAGTCAGCATGCTCGCCGCCGTCGCCGTGCTGTTCAACGCGGGGATCAACCGCGACAGCCTGGCCGTTTGGAACCACTTTTCCATCCAGTGGGAGTCGGAAAAACTCTACCATGGCAATTGGGTGGACTACTTCCCGATTACCCTGCACGATGTGGATCAGGACGGCAAACAGGAGATAATCACCTACGGCAATGCCGACGAGCTGCCGCTTGAACCGGAAGTCAATGAACCGCAATCGGAAGCAGAGCGAAAAGCGCTTGCCGACAAATTGCTTCCACTAAAACCGGAGCCGATCTCCCTGTACGTCATGACATGGAAGGACGGAAGGTTGGTACGCATTCCAAATGAGCAGATCTCCGCAGATACGATGGCACAGATTCAGGAAAAGCTGCCTGCCGACTTCCCTGGCTTTCCGTACTATACGATGAAAAACGGCAAGCTGGTGCCGAACGTCCAGCGCCAATCCTTCGCGGAGGGGATGCTTATGGCAGGGACCGCCCCGTACCGCGCCTTTTTGTTGGACATGCAAAACATCGATGAAATGCTGACTCAAAACAAGGGAAAAATGGATTCCCGTCAGTCGTTTGGCGAAGGCTCCCCATACAGCAATCTCTCAATCGAAGGGGGCTTGCTCACAGGCTCTTACAACGGCAAGCCGTTTGCCATTGAGAGCAAGGCGACCAAGCTGCTTGGCAGCATGAAGCTTCCGGATGGCAGGGAAGGTCTGCTCGTGCTGGGGGAACATCTCAGCGTGCTGGCAGTGAAGCCGGACGGCACCGCCACCGAGGCGTACACGCTCACCCGCAAGCAGGTGCCGCTGGCAACCGCCAAATTCATTCTCGCCGACATCGACAAGGACAACACAGACGAGATGCTGGTGGCAAGCACGCCGTCCTACATTTTGAAACCAAAGCCTGACGGTACCTGGGACATTTTGTGGGCCAGTCAGGAGGGAGACAAGGCATTCAGCTTCTCCAACTACGCTTCAGTAGGCGGCAATCGCGAGCCGGAAATCATCGCTCAGGCGAAAAGCTGGGTATCAACTACGTATCAGCAGCGCTACCTGAGCGGTTTCCGCTATACGCCTGAGGGGCTGGAACAAACGTGGAAAGTGTATCTGCCGCTCATGAACGTGCAGGTGGGGGACATCGACGGCGACAAGGAAAACGAGATTGTTGCGACCATCTATGACAAACATCGTCTGCTCGTGTTAAAACCACATCATATTCCCGTTTTGCCGCTTGTCATCGCCCTCTTCGTCGGGCTGCTCGGTTACGGGGTAGTAAGGAGGTTCCGCCATGCGTAAGCGCAACACCAGCCGTCTCCTTTTCAGCGGATTGTGTGCCGCGTTGCTGTTGACCGGTTGCACCTATGAGTCAGGCAGCAAGCAATTTCCGGAAACCAACTTCGCCGCAGAACCTGAAACGGCAGCCAATGGGGAATCCGCAGCGGAATGGTTAAAGACGGCGCTGGTCAAAGCACAAACCGATCCACAGGCTCAAAAGTTCTGGTACAAGGGGCATGTGAAAAACACCATCCTCTCTCGAACGACGACCAGCATGTTTGAAGGCGCCGTGATCAAGCCGACGGGGTACAACGTCGATGCTCGCATCGCCCGCCAGCCGTATCAGTACTACCGCATTGGCGACAAGCGCTTTGTGCGCGTCGGACAGTCCTGGATGACCGCCCAGGAGGATCCTCTTCCCTTCGATCCGCTGAAGGGTTTTGACGACTGGATGCCGTTTCTCGATCAGGCCGTACAGCTGACAGATGACAAGGTGTACGGGAAGGAATGCGTCCGCTTCCAGTTGAAGATAACCGGTGCACAGTGGCTCAAAAAGAGCAGCAGCGACTTGTTTGAGCCGATTCGTCAGCAGTTGGCGGGACGTCCCGATCTGGAGTACATTTTAAACGAATCGACAATTAAAACCACCTTCTGGATTGGAAAGGAGAGCCATCTGCTCCACCAGTACGAAACGTGGATCATCCTGCCTCTTCCGGAAGCAGGCACCATGGATCAGCAAGTGCTTTTCCAGTTCTACAAGTACAACGACCCGGGGATTAAAATTAAAGAACCGGAAGAAGTGGAACAGTATCTGCTACACTAACAAATCACAAACAGACAGAAGCCCCAGACCTGGCGAAGGTCCGGGGCTTCTCTGTGTTTACGCCTGATTCCCGATCGGAACCGTCAGGCATTGTCTTTCCATAGGGCCAGGCTGAACAAACAGCTCGCCAGAGAAACCGCTGCCATCAGCAGGTACAGCTGTGAGCCGCCAAACGCGTGGAACACCCATCCGCCCACAAGAGAGCCGACGATTCCGGAAATTCCGAAGAAAACGACAGCCAAAACGGTTTGGCCCGTCGCCCTCCACTCTTCGGGAATCATCCTGTAGAGATATTGAATGGAGGCAGAATAAAAGACGGCAAAGGTAATTCCCTGCAGCAGCTGCAGCCACACCACCCATTGCGGGTCGGTCACGAGATAGCAGAGGGTATATCGAACCGCGTAGACGGCAGCAGCGAGGGTAATCAGCTTGATCTCGGTTCCTGGTCGCATCCATCTTCCGCTCCATGCGAAAAAGACCACCTCGCTTACCGCAGCGAAAAACCAGGCCTGTCCAACCATCCCCGCGCTTCCGCCCAGGCTTTGGATGAAGACACCGAGGAAGTTGTCGTTCGTGCGGTGAGGAGTAGCGGCAATCAACACCAGCAGGAAAAACCAGATCGTTTTTCGATACGTGAAAAAACGTTTCAAGTCTGCAAACGAGATGGGTTTGGCCACGGCAGGCGCATCGGGCAGGAAGAGACAGACGACTATTGTCAGAAAGCCGAATCCCAGAAACAGGTACGACAAACTTCCCATACCCAGGTATTCCACTGCGTACCCAACCAGCAAAGAAGCAGCCGCATAGCCGATGGCTCCGAACATCCGAATCGCACCAAACGAAACCCCATGCCGTTCCGAAATCCGATAGTTGAGGCTCTCTGTCAACGGATCCGTCGGCAGCAGAAAAAAGTACATCAAGCCTACGAGAATGAGCAGTCGGAGCGCACCCGCTGATTGAAACAAAACGGAACCAACGACGATGGATATACCCAAGGTAAGCAGAATCACCGTTTTGATCGTTTTGTACTTGTCGCTGATCATTCCCCAAAAGGGCTGGGACAGGATCCCGATAAACGATCCCACTCCCACCATGAGGCCGATCTCGGCGGGGGAAATGCCCCGTCCGGCCAAATAAAGCGGCAGAAAGGAAAGAAAGATGGCCAGTACCGAAAAGTAAAAGAGGTTGTAGACGCGTAACAAATGCAATACACCCATGATGACAAAACCCTTCTTCTTGTGTTAGAATGTGCCACCCTGACGTTCTTTCACAGCTATCAGCTGTTCCATTAGCTGAGCCAGCTGGCGTGCCTGTTCTTTCCGCTCATACCGCTTGACACGCTCGGCAAAATCATCCGGCCGTCCTTCGTCATTTCCATCGGCCTGCTCTTTCCAGGCCTGATACAGTTTCAGATAAGCCTGCTTGATCGCGTCCTTCTCTTCCGGATCGGCAACCTCACCAAGCTGGAACGTTTCAATGATCTCTGTCGCCTCGCCTGCCTTGTTCAGCGCGAGAATCGGCTTCCCGATCCCCATATATTCGTACAGCTTTCCGGGGATATACGCGCCGGCATCCAAAGACACATCGCCGATCAGGAGCAGCACGTCGGCTCCCTTCATTAATCCCAGCGCTTCCTTGTGCGGCAAGTTGCCGAGCAAACGGACGATGTCTTCCAATCCCAACTCCCGTACACAATCGCGGTTTTCCGAATAACCCGGATAATCAAACACGCCGGCGAAGCTTAACAGCAGATCGTCGCGATCGACAAGCCCTTCGTCGATCAGCTCTTTGATCGCATGCAGCAGCAGACGCGGATTTCGTTTCTGATACAAAATGCCGGCGTATACCGCGTGAAATTTGCCGGGTGCCGTATGAAGCGGCGTCAGGCTTTCAAAGTCAGCCTGATCAAACCCGTTGTAGATCAACTCCAGCCGACGGATTCGACTGCCGTGCTTTTTGCGAAAATTCTCGGCAAACGTGGCCGTCACCGTAGTAATGACGTCAGCGTCAGCCATCACCCGCTCTTCCATCCGCTCTTCCAGACGTTCCCGCCAGGCAATGCCGGACTTGTGCATATTTTGTGTCCACGGATCGCGGAAATCGGCTACCCATTTGCAGTGAAATTCCCGGGCGAGACGTTGTGCGACCAGGTGATTCGTAACAGGGCCGGACGTGGAAAAGATCACGTCAATCTTCTCCCGTCGCATGATCTGCCTGCCCAGCTTTACGGCATGGGGCAGCCACAGGATTTGATCGTCTGGAATCAGAACATACGGCTTTATCTTCTTCAGGAATCCAAACACATATTGTTTGAGGCCGGAAAGAAGAGACGGACGCTTCTGTGCCCCGTCGCTGCCCGACGCCGAGGCGGTCTGACCCCCTCTTCGCGGCAGCAGCAGAAATTCTTTGGCCCGATGAATCTCCACATCCGCTGGTATCTGCGACAGCAAGGACGGATCCAGCGTAGCATGATAGGAGGGATCAACCGTCAACACGTGCACCTTCCAGCCAAACTCCCCCAGATATTTGGCCATCTTGAGCGGTCTCGGCACCCCGCCGCCTCCGATGGGCGGAAAACCGTAGCAAATCAGTAGGACACTGTTTGTATTCGTCATGAAAGTACCTTCCTTGTCACATGCATATCACGTTCTCACCTGATTAAGATACCACAAGTCTAGCGTTATTGCGAATCTACCAGGCATCTGCTATAGTGAGATTGGCTTGTTTGGAAAGGTTCGGGTGGATGAAAATGAACAAACTACGTGTCCTCCACGTCATCGGCGGCGGGGAATTTGGCGGAGCCGAACAGCATATCCTCAACCTGTTGTCAGCCTTCCCGACTGATCAGGTGGAAGCGGCAGTCGTTTGTTTTTACGATGCCGTCTTTGCCGATCAGCTGCGGAGAGCAGGAATCTCCGTCATCGCGCTAAATCAATACGGTCGTTTTGACCTTCGCCTGCTGCAGGCCTTGCGCAAGACGTTCCGTACCTATAGACCGGATATCGTACACACTCACGGAGTGAAGGCAAACTTTTTCTCCCGCATTGCAGCGCGCGGCATGACATCCAAATTAATCACAACCGTTCACAGCAATCTCCGCTACGACTATGTCAACCCGCTTGGCTTTCTCATCGTTTCCGCCATGGAACGGAGTACTCGTCCATGGAACGATCACTTTATCGCCATCAGCGGTGCGATTGGAGAGATCTTGCGACAGGAAGGGGTCCCCGCTGAAAAGCTGACCGTCATCTATAACGGAATGAACCTGACCCCCTATCGGCAAACGGATCAGCGGGAAGCAAACCGCAGCCGCCTGCGTGCCGAGTGGGGCATTTCTTCGGAGGACTTTGTTTTCGGGACGGTTGCCCGATTCGTACCCGTGAAAGGGCTGCCTGTGCTGATTGACGCATTTGCCCGGCTTGTCCGTCATACTCCAAATCAGAGCGCTCGTCTTGTGCTGGTTGGTGACGGTCCCGAGCGGCCTCTTTTGGAGGAAAAAGTGAAGGAGCACCAGCTGGAGCACAAAATCTGTTTTGCCGGTTTCCGGCATGACATACCGGCATGTCTGCACGCGTTTGACGCCTTCGTTCACTCCTCGTATTACGAAGGCCTGGGATATACCATCATTGAAGCGATGGCCTCGGAAGTCCCGGTCATTGCCACCAATGTCGGAGGCGTAAAAGAGTTTGTGAAGCACGAACAAACCGGACTGCTGGCGGAAGCGGCCGATGTGGAAGGCCTGGCTTATGCCATGGAGCGGCTGGCAAATGGATCAGAGCTTCGCGACAAGCTTGCTTCCCATGCCTTGCAAGCGGTTGAGTCCGCATTTACCATCGAGCAAATGGCAAACAAGACCATTGATCTTTACCGTTCGTTCAACTAAATGCAACGTTTTCGGCCCTCGTCAATGTTTTGGTACAGACGGTGGGCCGTTTCCTATTTTGGGGGAAATTCTTCCGCGATACAGCCCGGCGTTTATCGTTTTTTTAGAGGAGTAGTACGAGTACCCATTCCTCCTTGCTTAAACCTACATACATATAGAGTAATGCTCATGGAGGGATGAAAAGATGCCTAAATGCCTGATCATGGAGGTTGTAAATGCATGAGCGACAAATCTCCCCTCGTCTCGGTCGTGATTCCCTGTTATAACTACGGAAAGTATGTTGAGGAAGCAATTGACTCCTGTCTCCAATCCACTCTTACTGATCTAGAGATAATCGTGGTGAACGACGGATCTACAGATCCCGATACAATCGAATTTTTGGCACAACTGGATAAGCCGAAAACCCTCGTCATCCACCAGGAAAACAAAGGCTTGCCGGCGGCTCGCAATGTCGGCATACGACAGTCACTCGGCAAATACATCCTCCCTCTGGATGCCGATGACAAGATTGATCCTTCCCTGCTGGAAAAGGAAGTTGACATTCTCGAGTCCGATCCGCATCTCGGCTTCGTAACCTCCTGGATGAAGAGTTTTGGTGACTCACAAGTGGTTTGGAGATTCCCGGCGTACAATTTTTATAAGCTGCTTTTCTGCAATATGGTCGCCAATTCTTCCCTGTTTCGCAAGGAAGCATGGGAACAGGTCGACGGTTACAATGAACAGATGAAAAGGGGCTATGAAGATTGGGACTTTTGGATCTCTTTGGGAGAAAAAGGATGGCGGGGGAATACAATTCCCGAAGCTCTCCTTCTTTGGCGGAAACATAGCCGCTCGATGATTTCGGAGTCCGTCAGAATACACGATCATCTGGTGGAGCAAATCATACAGAACCACCCTTCCTTGTATACACCGGAAAAGAAGCTCGAATTAAGGCAGATCTGGTTGCCAACCGAAAAACCGAATGCGGGGAGGCTTTCAGGAAAGCCCTCGTCCGCGGTTAAGACGGCTCCCTCTTCTCTTCCCGCTATGCATGCAGCCCCGGCGAAGCCGCAATCGAAAAAGGAGAAAAAAAACAGAACCTCCCCTGCTCCCGAAAAGAAGCAAAGCGTTGTTCAACGAAAACCGTCAAGCACTCCCCGATCAAAATTATCCCGAAGCATGGAAGGAAAAACACACACCCAAACGAAGAAAAGTTTTTCCAAACCATTACTATTCATCTAGCCTCTGGAACTTGTGACAACATCGCGGGGGCCAGAGTAGCATGATAGGAGGATTTTCTTATCGTCATCAGGTTGATCAATGATGGCGTTGTAAAGGGGGCGTGACGATCATTGAATGTGCTGATCACCGGAGGAGCCGGTTTTATCGGCTCGCATGTAGTGGAAAAAGCTATCGAATTGGGACATCATGTTTCCGTCCTTGACAACCAGAGCACCGGCAGACGAAAAAACGTTCATTCCCGGACTTCCTACTACTTCGTTGACATAAGTCACCAGCCTATCATGGACATTTTCATCAAAGAAAGGCCGGAGATTGTCGTTCATTTGGCTGCGCAAAGCGCGGTACCCGTATCCGTGAAGAGCCCCTTGTCAGATGCTCTATCCAATGTCATCGGAACCTTGAATGTCCTGGAAGCCGCCCGACATACAGGAGCACGGAAAGTGATCTTCGCTTCCACCGCTGCCGTTTATGGAAACATTTCTGCTACGATTCCCCTAAAGGAGGAGTGGTCGGGACGGCTCCTCTCCCCCTACGCCGTAAGCAAATCTACGGGCGAACATTATCTCCGCGTGTATCAAGAACTTTACGGACTGTCCTACACCACATTTCGCTTTGCCAACGTCTACGGTCCCCGTCAACTGCCAAAGTCCGACGGCGGTGTGATTGCCTATTTCCTGGAAAACATCCGTCAGGACCGGGTACTGCCCATTTACGGCGACGGTGAACAGACCCGGGATTTCATCTACGTGGAGGACGTAGCGGAAGCGATTGTGCTTGCCTTTGAGCGAGGAGACAATGCGCTGATGAACCTCAGCACCGGCACTCCCACTTCAATCAACCGTCTGCTTGACCAACTGGAAAAGATTATGCAAAAACCGCTTTCCCGATCCTATAAAGAAGAACGTCCCGGTGACATTCGGCACAGTTACCTGTGCAATGAACGGCTCCGAAAGCTGTTGGGATGGGCACCGCGATTTTCCCTGCAGGACGGTCTGCTAAGAACATGGCAATACCAATCGTAATCATGAGGGCACAACGTCAAATCGATGGCTTGTGCTCTCTTCATTTTCGTTCATCTGGATCAAAAATAGCCTGGTATCTGCTTCGTACACTTCCTTCTCTTCATACTATGTATCAATATTGGCAGAACGTCGTAAAAGGAGGAGCACGCAGTTGAACGACCATACACCTCCATTGGTTTCAATCGTCATTCCCTGTTATAACTATGGCAAGTATTTGGAAGAGGCAATCGACTCCTGTTTGGCGTCTTCTTTCAAAGATATAGAAATTATCGTCGTAAACGACGGTTCAACCGATCCCGACACCTTTCAGGTTTTGAAAAAATTAAACAAACCGAAAACACGAGTCATTCATCAGCCAAACCGAGGAGCGTCCGCTGCCAGAAATGCCGGTGTAAGAGTCGCAAGAGGCATTTACATTTATCCCCTGGATGCAGATGACACCATACACCCCTCCTTGCTGGCAAAAGAGGTAGCCATCCTCAATGCACGGCCAAAGGTAGGCTTTGTCAGCAGTTGGATGCGGTGTTTCGGTCATAAGAATCTTGTGATTAAATACGGCCGCTATAATTTTTACAGGCTGATTTTTCGAAACATGATCGTCTCCGGCTCAATGTTCAGGAAGAAAGCATGGAAACAGGTCGGAGGTTACAATGAAAAATTGAAAGGCTATGAAGACTGGGATTTCTGGATTTCATTGGGGGAGAAAGGATGGTTGGGCTATATCATTCCTGAACCGTTGTTTCAGCATCGGAAACATGGCTGGAGCAAATACTGCGCGTCAAGGCAAATGAACGCCTTTCTTATCAGGCAGATCAGAAAAAATCACCCAGCCCTGTACTCGAAGAAAAGGCTGGCTCTATTAAGGCGAATATGGCTGCCCAATTCAATCAGGGCGCAAAAATAATTGGGATCTTAAGTAAAAATAGCCTCGGTCTTAGCGGCCCTTCGCTAGTTCCGGGGCTATTCGTAGTAGGCCCTTGTACAATAAAAGATAGATTAAGCTCTAGAAGAGCGTTTCAGGTAAGCAGCATCTTCTTTCAATATTTTGTTCATCTTTTTAATCATATAAGCACGAAATCCCCAAGCGTAATAGTCTATGCGATATGGAGATTGTTTTAATAATGCATGAGTATTCAACATGTTTTCCATTATCAAATGAGTTAACTGATCTGGCAGAACTTCTGAATTTTGAATTTCCTTCTTAATGAAAGCAACTACCTGATCCCTTTTCAAAATATTTTTTATAGATCCGGTTTTGGCATAACCTATATCGGGGCCGAGCGAATGTACGATGTCCCTAAATAACCTTTTGTCGCTTCTCAGCTCATCTGGCAGGGTCCGTGCTTCTAAGATAATTCTTCTTGAAAGAAAGGGATTTGCTATTTCTACATACGATAATTTCAAATCGTTTAATGCAGCAAGCACCACCGGAATTCTAAATTGATGGTAAAGCCTGTCACGCCATACCTCTAAAGTTTCATTTTCTTTTCGCTTTAAATGATTTGGCATGGAATTTGGTTCCATTCCCAAGTAATACAGAAAATGAGAAAGGTTCTTGTCATCCGAAATTAAGTCAATTCCAATTTTCGCCTTAACTTCTTTTTCATTTTCACAACGAGACAATCCAAATACCTCGTCTCCTCTAATGATTCCTGATGTACCTTTGTCATGCAGGACTTTCCACATGGAAAAACCATCCACATAACATGTAATTCCATCCATTCTCCCTTCGCCATTTTTGAGAAACCGGTCAAAAATAATATCCAGCGACTCATCGTTTGAAAAGTCAATATTGTAAAATTCATTTGTACAACCGTAAAAGTCAGAAACCAGTTTAGCTAGAAACGGATCGGTTTCTTTTTTTCTTCGTGATGCCTCCATTCCCCAGGTAATGGTGTTCATTTTATTTCGATTGGCTAAAAACAATAGAACAGCTCGACTGTCAACTCCTCCTGAAAGTGGAACTACCCACTTGGAGTAATCAAAATGGATTTGATTGAAGGTCTCCTTAATCGCAGACGTAAGTCTTTCTTTATGTTCCGAATATGAAGATTGATGAACTTTAAAATGTGGTGAATTTGTTTCTATCCTTGTTTTCCAGGTTTCCCGATCCAGCGTGATCCTAGCATCAGCTGGTAAACATACAAGTCTCTCATCCCATGATAAATTGGGGCCAAGTGTCCCTGTCGCTAACATCCAAGGGTAAACTTTCTTATTCGGTTTGTACTTTCCTAAATAAGTAATGATCATCCTCTGCGATGTTGAGGCAATAAAAAGATCATCCGTGTGAAGGTACCAAATCGTTCGAGATCCCACAACATCACTTACGAGTTCAACATATTTGGAATTACTACGAAAAAGTGCGTAAGCCCCATCTGGAAGTTTACCTGTTGGTTCAAACCAACGATCTTCTGTTCCAATGACATGACCCAAACATACGCTGCTTTTTTCAAGCAATATAGATTCATTAGGATTAAATATGCCTATATGAACACCATTTCTTTTCATAATAACCGGAGGATTTGGCTGCAAATGATCAGGGGTAATTCTACAACAAATCTTTTTAAGAACCTCTGTTTCATCTTGTTTATCAGAATTGCTCCTCTTGCATATATAAATGACTTTAGCCATTTTTGAAAGCCTCCTTCTTCCGTGACGATGTGATTACAGCAGTCAAAGCCAACTGCAGACAAACTCTTACTCGGAAAGTGTACTGATTCACCGCGGATGGAACAAATCTCTCTTCATAGTATATGGATGAAGGTGCTTCCAGTGATTGATGAGGGCACGTCCTTTCCGTCCATCATGATCAGCTCATTCTTTCTACGTGGTGGTGAAATAGAGCATTTATCTAGTGATATACGTACAATCATAAAAACAAACGATTCATAAAATAAGGAGCAAGATTTAAGGGGGTGAATAACGATCAGAGATCTTCACATCGGCGTTTTTCTCGGTCACAATATTCCTTCTTATTGGGCGCATAGCTTTAATGTTATGAAAATGGCTCAGGGTTTCAAAAACATAGGCTGCAAAGTAGTAGTTATTACAGCAGAAAATAGCAACACCCAAAAATTAAAAAAGAAAATCCATGATGTCTATTCTCATTATGGAGTTGACCGAAGTATCAGGATAAAATATCTATCCCCGTCCAAAGAAGCATTCAAGAGCGGCAGAACGATACACGACTTGACATTTTGCAAGAAGGCCTTACAGTACGCTAAGGATATGAGGTTTGATTTTGTTTACTGTCGATCCAATCTGGTCATTCCCCGTCTTACAGCAAATGAAGGAATCCCGACATTTGTAGAGACGCATTCCGCGCAACCAGCTAGCCCCAAATGGAAAGATATATATAAGTTAGCCCATCTAGGTTCATTTAGAGGGTTAATAACCATTCATGAAAAAATCAAACAAGCACATGCAAAAAGGGGATTTCCAAAACATAAAGTACTGGTTTTAGAAGACAGTGTTGATTTGATGCGCTTTGACATACCTGATGATAAATGGATCTGGAGACAATTATTAGGGTTGGATAAGGATAAGTTTTATGCTGTTTATTGTGGGCATCTATATCCGGAAAAAGGCATTGAAGTGATATTGCATGCCGCTAAAAAGCTTGAGCATATGAAGGATGTAGTCTTTCTTTTCGTCGGTGGTCTAGAAAAGGATAAACAGCTCTGGGAAGAGTATTCCATAAAAAACCGCGTCAAAAATGTTAAATTTATCGGTTTTGTCCCCAACACCTTCGTACCGAAATATTTAAAGGCAGCTGATTGTTTGTTGCTAGCTTATAAAGTAAAAAATATGGATTATAAAATCATCGATATTCATACAACATCGCCTTTAAAATTATTCGAATATATGGCTTCAAAAAGGCCAATAGTGGCAACTGATCTTCCTACTATCAGCAAGGTATTGAAACATGAATCAAATTCGTTGCTTGTTCGTCCAGATGATATTGCAGATTTTTGCAACGGGATAAAAAGGCTATTATCGGATAGGGATTTAAGTGTTCGATTAGCTGATAGAGCCTATCAAGACGTGCAACAGTATTCCTGGGAAGATCGCTGCAAAAGGATCGTAGAGGTTTTTGACAAGAACTGAATTGAGTTTTTTTAGAAAGTAAATGATGCCCCGGTCGTTCGTTAGACCGGGGCTAATTCTGTCGTAATCGAGATGTTGTTTTTTCCTGCAGGATATTGAAATAGATCCTTTCTAATTCCTCGATTTGTGTTTCTACGTTAAAAGAGTCCATTACGATCTTTCTCCCGCGTTTTCCCATTTCTCCCCATTGATTCGACAGATGGATGAGGTCAAGGATACGTTGCGCTAAGGCATTACTGTCCCGTTCAGGAACCAAAAATCCCGATTTTCCGTCCTCAACAAGTTCCGGAATTCCTGCGTGCCAAGTGGATACTACAGGCAGACCGCTTGCCATCGCCTCCTTGAGAACGTTGGGAATCCCTTCCTGATTACCTGTGCTGTCGGTAATACTTGCCAAAGCAAATAAATCCGCCTTATTCATTTCTTTGGCTACCTCTTGATGAGGAAGTGCCCCAAGAAAGCGAACCTTGTCTTCCAGATTCAGCTTTCTTACCTGCTTACCGATCATATTGCGAAGATGTCCATCCCCGACTATTCGAAGTCGTAAAAATGGATACCTTTCATGAGCCTTGCGGAAAGCGTCTATGAGGTACCTCATTCCTTTTTTCTCAACCAAACGTCCAACTGAAAGTAACGTAATAAATTTGTTCCAAGGCATGATTCGTTTTTTAAACGTAAATCGTTGAATATCGATTCCACTATGGTGAACAAAAATCTTATTTTCAGGACATCCGTATTTTATTAAAATCTCTTTCATATTTTGGGAAGTAGCCGTAAATGCATCACCTTCCTCAAATAATCGTTGAATATGATTATTCTTGTACCCTATTAAACGACGATTGGAAGGAAGATCATAGCCATGAAATGAAGTCAACATTGGGAGGTCCAGTTCTTTTTTTACACCTAAAATACCTAAACCTGTAGTACCAAAGCGGGCATGGATCAGATCCGCCTTTTGTTTGTGAAGAACTTTCTTTAGGTCATCGATATTCTTGTATAGGTATGTCTGCTCAAATGGAAAACGGTCGAGATTGGAAGTCCGTACCGTACAAAGAATTGGTAAAACCTTCGTAAGACGAATGAGTTCCAAATAGTTAAACGTTTGGCTGATCGGTAAATAATCAGGGATAATAACAGCCACTTTCGAACGACGAGGCACAGTTGTACGGCCACCTTTCTTTTCGAATCTTTATATCCGCACAAAAAACGTGATTAGTCATCGTCCTGTTCCCATAGAGTAGCATACGAATATTTAAAATAGTCTTTTTGGAGAGGATGGCCGTGATTCCATGGTTTTTTGGGACCCGTATAATGAATGATCGACGGATGAATAGGACGCTTCAGCAATTTGAGATGCGCTGTTGTGTAATTCCACTCAGGCCCCAACTTTAGCCATTTGCCATGCAGAATAGCATTTAATGGGTCCTGGCTATAAAATTGAATTTTGGATGGGTTATTATGGATGAATTCGAGAACTTTTTTTGATATATCTTCTTCTCTCCACCTTTGTACATTAATTAACATGACGCCTGCGTTAAAATAATTGGCTTTTTTCGGAATGGAGAGGTCTTTATATCTGTCAAAATTGGGTTTTTTAACTGCAGCTATCGTATAATCATCTATGTTCGTGTTCCATAATTTGGTGATATCGTCAGTAACAATAACATCCGTGTCTAGATAAAGTGCCTTCTGAACGTCCTTATTTAGGAGATCGGGCAAAGAAATTCGATAATACGTTTCCTTACTTAAATACCGAGAAAATCCTCGTACCTTAATATTATTAAATAGAGACTTGTTAACTTTCAAAAATTTAATTGTCACGTTAAATTTTTTTATAGCCCTGTTTAATTTATGTTTATTTTGTTGGAAAAGGTTACCATATAAGACATAAATTTTTACGGGGTTTCCTGAAACCTTGTTTACCAGCAGAGAATTTAACATTACTGCAAGATGTTTGGCATAATTGTCATTGGTCGTCGTTACGATATGAATATGTTCCACAAATTCATCTCCCCAAATTTCTTATAAATGGAGAATGGACGTCCCCCGGTGTTCGTTGGATCTTTTATAAGGGATCTTCGTTTTTCCTATGTTATTTTTTTCCTGCCTGTTGTAATTCTTTTACTTTTCTTTGCAACTTTATTACTTTTCGTTGTAATGTTGTGATCTTTGTCAACTGATTTGTTTTCAATCTCTTATTCTGTTTTATTTTGTTAGTTGAACGTACTTTTTTCTTTTTGGGAAAGTGTTTCTTTGTTTTTTTCACGACAGAGCGTTTCGCCTTTTCTTTTTTATTAGGTGTAGGTTGGTAATTTTCCAGTATATCTCCAATCATCACTACCAATTGATGTGCTCTTATGGCAGTTGTGTGGTATTCATGCACCATTCGATAGCCTTGCTCTGCGATCTTAAGTCGCTCCTCTTCATTTTTCAGATAGTATTCTGCCTTCTCCTCAAAATCATGTTCATTTATTTTCACAAAGTGCACACCAGGGATAAACCCCAAATCCTTTAACTCTTTTGATGATGGTGCCAATAAAAGTGTTTTACATGCTAATACTTCGTAATAGATTGGGGAAGGATTTTTGTAGATCGAGTTGCAGGTTATAAAAATCTTTGATCGATTTATTTCTCTTGCATACTTTTCACCAATCAATAAATCTCTCATTTCATGCGGTTTAAATTCTCGCTGACCTGGATGTTCGTGATAAACGAAGTTTGGCTTATCTTGCAAGACCTCGTGTATTTTCCACCTCAAAGGATACAATCGCTTGTTAACATTCCCCATTAACAGCAAATCATTTTCTTTTGTTAGCCCATAATCCTTAAATACGTTAGGATTAACGTGATGGGGAAGCCACCTCCTTCTGTTCTTGAATTCTGGCAACCATTTTTGAAATTTGTCTCTACATGTTGAAAAAATATATCTAACTTTATCTTTACGGATCGCGATCTTTATACCCTTCAGGTTGACATGTAAGTCTTGTAAATAAATCCCGTACGGAATGGATAACGTCGAAAGCCCGTTAATTTTTGGCCCTTTTCCTCCGTACTCATTGATAAGAATAAAATCTGGGCTGATGGTAAGTTTCGCGAGAATATCCTGGATATTACCGGGTTCATGCCATACGGTTAGATCGGTTATTCTTGCTAGTTCAGTTTGGAAGTAATAATTCCCCTGGGATACCCTGTTTTCATTAAAATGCGTTATATACAAAAGTTTTAACTTTGACATTGGCCTACCCCCACGCACTCTATTTGCCTTCATTCCAAATACTATGAATGGTTTGTTCGTATGGTTTGTACTTCTATCATTAGGTAAATGATTCATTTTTGGAGGGAAAGACCTTTAGCGCACAACCTGACAAAAATGTACAAGTATCTACTGCATTACCTTCCCCACTCACATATTATGAAGAAACGGGATAACCCCTCCTCCCGTCTGCTTGTTCAAAACACTGAAAAGGAGGCGCCATGCATGGAAGTGGAACATCTCCAAGAGAAGGAGATGAAAAATAGAGATGAAGTACCTCCTCCGCAAGAGAGGAAACAGACCAGAAACGAAGATCCGTCCCTCCTACAAGAGATGCAAAACATGGGAAATAAACGTCCTCTAAAAGTCTCCGTAATCATCACCTGTTACAACTACGGCAAGTATCTGCATACATCCATCAACTCTGTCCTCAAATCTACGTGTAAAGACGTGGAGATAATCGTAGTTGATGACGGTTCCACTGACCCGCACACGCGACGTGTGCTCAGGCAGTTGAGAATGAAACCAAACATATATGTGATCCGCCAATCGAACAAGGGGGCCGCTTCCGCAAGAAATACCGGGATTCGTTATGCAAAAGGAAAATACATTTATTCGTTGGATGCAGATGACAAGGTGCACCCCAAGCTGCTGGAAAAATCCGTGGCCGTACTTGATAAACACCCGAAGGTTGGGTTTGTTGGCAGTTGGTTGCGCTACTTCGGAAAGGCTCGAGGTGTAATTCGCTACCGCCGTTACAACTTTTACACGCTTCTCTTTAAAAACATCATTCCTTCCGGCTCCATGTTTCGTAAAATTGCCTGGGAACAGGTTGGCGGCTATTATGAGAGGTTGCGAGGGTTTGAGGATTGGGAGTTTTGGATTGCGCTAGGAGCCAGGGGATGGCTTGGATATATGATTCCGGAACCATTGTTTCACTACCGTAAACACAAAAACAGTAAATTGAGCCAATCCCTCAAAAGGAGAAGACGTCTTATTCAGCTTATTCGAATGAGGCACGCCCATTTGTATACGAAATTAAGCTTAGCCAAGCTGAAACGTATCTGGAAACCACGCTCACTATTGAAAAAAAAACCTTCTCTTTCTAATCGGGCTCAGTCATGGCGGTTCCTTCCCAGCCGCCGGCCCGTTTTACGACGAAGAATTCGTACCAAGTTCAGAATGCGCAGGAAAAGCAGATTGTAAATTGGTTGGCAATCACATAATGATATTCATATGTGTTGACTTCTCACAGGGAGGTTTTTGCTTTGGATCAAGAGCTTATCAACGCCGCCACTGCAAACCATTATTGTATGAATTCAAAGTATAAGACTCGATTGAAACCCAAATATTATTCATTATTAGACGACGGTGCATATCAGCCAAATGTCTATAGATTGGCAAAATTTATCGCAGAAAGGATCAAATGCCAAAATATTATTGATATCGGCAGTGCATCTGCGAGCAAACTAACCGCGTTTCATCCAAGATTCCACATAATAGGTGTAGATTTTGGAGCGAATGTACAATACTGTCGAGAAAAATTTTCGTTTGGTACATGGATTGATCATAATCTTGATACTCCTGCTATGTTAACGATACCAGACGAGATTGTAAAAGACTCCATCATTATATGTGCAGATGTGATCGAACACCTGATTAACCCTGGTTACTTATTATGCAATTTACGGAAGCTGCTGGATTCAGCACCTATTTGCTTATTATCTACCCCAGACCGAGTACGCGTTCGTGGAAATAATCATAAGGGACCACCTCCAAATTCCGCCCATGTGAGAGAATGGAATTCTGACGAATTCATAAAGCTGCTCCATTTATTTCAATTAAACGTTAAGTTTTCAGGTTTTACTGTAAGCAATTCTGAACGACCCAAGGTAAAAAATACGATTCTTGCAATACTAGGAAACAACCAAAATCACTGCAAAGACTTTGATCGCCTTATTGGTCAGTCGGAGATTGTGGAAAGAACCTAGTGATAAAATATGTTGTACACAAAAAACCGAGGCGAATGCCTCGGTTTTATTGTACCGAACTGTTCTCCATCCCATTCTTCCGATACCAGGCAATGGTCTTGCGAAGACCTTCGTCAATTTTCGTAGTAGGTTGAAAGTTTAATTTCTGCTTCGCTTTTGATAGATCAGGCCGACGGTTTGGTGTATCTTCATACCCTTCCCCGTACACAGACTTGTACGGAATGTAAATGATCTGGGAGTTTGAATCGCTTAACTCTTTAATTTTTTTCGCCAGTTGATTAATCGAGATAACATTGTCAATCCCGATGTTGTACACTTCGTTGTTGTGCTGATGGTCGATGCACGCGATTGTCCCGCGAATGGTATCATCGATATAGGTAAAGCACCGGGTTTGTTCCCCGTCCCCGTAAACAGAAATGGGATCCCCTGCAATCGCTTGCGTGATAAATTTGGGTATCACTCCTCCATACTGCGATACGTTTGCTCTGGGACCATAGGCGTTGAAGTATCTCACAACGGTTACGGGTAATCCCTTTTCCGCGTAGGCAAAGCAAAAGTGTTCATCAAGCGCCTTGGCAGTTGCGTAACACCATCGATTCTTTTTCGTCGAGCCCAGGATCCGATTGGAGTCTTCCCGAAAGGGCAGGCACTCGTTCTTGCCGTATACCTCGGAAGTAGAAGCAAAAATGACCTTCGTCTTTCTCGGATAAGCCAATTCCAATACGTTACGCGTACCGTCTATATTCCCCTCAATCACTTTTAAAGGGTTTTCCACAGTGTTCTTCACACCCAGTACGGCGGCAAGATGAAATACCACCTCACAACCGTCCATCACTTCATTTAACAAGCTGCGCTCCAATACAGAACCGCGTACAAACACATGATTGGGGTGGTTGATTACGTCTTGCAAAAAAGTGAGCTTTCCAGTAGATAGATCGTCTAAGGTGACTACTTTGTGTCCAAGGGATAGCAATTGTTCTACGAGGTGCGAACCAATAAAGCCTGCTCCTCCCGTTACCAATATTCTCAACCGAAACCGCCCCCTAAGCGAACCACTTTTGCTTTACCTCCATAACCGCTTGTTGCATTACGGGCGTCATACACGAATTTCGCATGATCGAGGATTTTCTCGACTGGAATTTGCGAATGTTCCGTTAAGATCACAACGCCGTCCATTTGTCGCAGCACTTCGTCTGAGAGTTCGACACTTTTCAACGTGCGGCCGTCAACCTTGAATTCAGGCACAAACGGATCGTGATAGCAAACCTCCGCTCCTTTGTGCTGCAGCAAATGAATGATGCTCAGAGCGGCTGATTCCCTCGTGTCGTTGATGTTTTTCTTATAGGTGACACCGTATATCAATATCTTGCTTCCGAAGAGACTCCCATTCTCAGCCAAGTGTTCATTTATTTTATTCACAACGTAAATGGGCATCATTTGGTTCCGTTGATGACTCAATTGAATAAAATTGCTGCGATGTTGAAACTGTTTCGCCTTCCACTGCAAGTACAAAGGATCTACAGGTATGCAATGACCGCCGATGCCTGGTCCGGGATAAAACGGTTGAAAGCCATACGGTTTTGTTTTCGCTGCTTCAATCACTTCCCACAGGTCGATCTTCATGGTGTCACAGAGCAAAGCCAGTTCATTGATAAGTCCGATATTGACAAAACGATAAGTGTTCTCAAGCAGTTTTGAAAGTTCGGCAACCTCTGGGGAAGATACCTTCAAGACATTGTCAAACACTTGAGAATAAAGGTCATACACGCGTCTGAGGCACTCTTCTGTTACACCACCTACTACTTTTGTTATTTGTTCAATGGAAAAGTCCTTATTCCCGGGATCAATCCGTTCAGGAGAAAATGCCAGAAAAAAATCTTTCCCCACTGATAACCCGCTCTTTTCCAACAACGGCTGAAGAAGTTCTCTCGTTGTTCCCGGATACGTGGAACTCTCTACCACAACTAATTGATCCTTTCTCAGCGAAGTGATCAATGCATATGCAACAGTTTGCAGGTAGCTTAAATCAGGCGTATGGTATGGATTCAACGGCGTAGGAACGCATATGACAATGGCATCCAGGCTGGCAACTTCAGCGTGGTCTGTGGTTACATGAAACCGACCGGTGTCGTTCGCCTGTTTGATTTCTTCGTCACTTATGTCAGGTATATAACTGCTCGCTTCTCCACTTAGCCGCCTTACTTTGTCTTTATCTATCTCGATTCCCACAACTGAATAGCCTTTTTTCACAAACAGTAACGCTAAGGGCAACCCGACGTACCCTAGACCAATTACGCCGATTCTCGTCGATTCTTTCTCTTTACCGTCAGACGTCATGATTATGTCCCCTCTCGTTAGTTCTGTTTCCCATTTTATGAAAGGCTAATGCAACAGGTATGGACGAATATAGATGTGCAAAAGCGGAAAAGTTCCGCCATCCGTCCGCTGAAAAGAAAAAAGCGGAAATCGTCCGCTTTTTACATGCCCATCAGTTTATCCAGTCCGATTCTTTTTGTCATCCACTTGCATGCAAGCATTTCTCCTGTAGCCAGGCTGGATAAGCCGCCTCCCATATCGATGGCCACTTTCTGGTATGTTTGCGCAATAAAAGGGGCGAGAATCACGGCATTGATCCCTGCGGCAATTAAACAAAGATCAAAGTCATAATCCGCAACTTTCTCTTTCACCATGGGAATCTCCTCGAAGCTGTTTATACTGATCGAGCCTACAACATCAAATCCCAGTTTTGGTTTTAGGTTTTTATCCATGCTGTCCTTTACCTGGTCTGCGATCGAACTGATTAACAAGATTTTCCGACCACCGAGCATACTTTCAAATTTTTCTTTTTGTGAATACATCATCACTCTTCGCAGGAACGCTTCGAAAACGTATTTGGGTTTGATATTGTGAACCTCAAACACTTTTTCTGCCAGCGCTCCGGACGGGATGATTGTGTTATAACCGACGATGTCAGCCTGCCTAACAGCTTCGACCGCTTCAACTCTTGCCAGTTTGTTCGGTAATCGGATTCCGCGGTGCTGAAGTCCTGTAGTCACCCCTTCGTTTGCTTTTAACGTCTCAGGATCTCTCAATATTTCCCGATGGGAGTAGAGAGTGTATTGTGACATGATAAAAGACTCTGTCTGACCCACGGAAACAACCGAGAGTGGTTTCTTTTCTTCTAATGCTTCGATTATTTTATCCAATAGTTCGCTGCATGTTAGTTGTGCTGCATCCGGTCTATGGGTTTTTATTTTATCGCGTGTAAACTCATTGCTTTGAGGATACCTGTGTCTCGAAAAAAACCCTATTTTTTTTCGAAGTGTCCGTTTATTGAATTTCCTTGTTCTTCTTTTGACCATAGATTTTTTTCTTCGTAACGTTACCTTCGATTTCATGATGTTTACACCTCGACTCTCACCTTTTTTTTGGCTTCTTGTATTTCGACAGCTTCAGATTTCTGGTCAATCGAGCCCGCTTCATACTTGCTTTTCTTTTTTGGATAAGTTTTGGTGAATGTACGACTGTCGTTTTGTGGTTTTCCAGTATTTCCTTTATCATCTCCAGCAGTTGTCTGGCTCTTATGACCGAGGTGTGGTTCTCATGCACCAACCGATATCCTTGCTCTGTAATTTTGTTCCGCTCCCATTCATTTTTTAAAAAATATTCTGCTTTCTCTCGGAAGTCATGATCATTAATCGCCACAAAGTGCTGGCCTGGAACAAATCCCAAATCCAACAGTTCATTGACGGAAGGCGCCAACAGAAGTGATTTACAGGCAGGCACCTCATAGTATTTTGCCACCGGATAGTTGTATACCGAGTCACAGGTAAAAAACATCTTTGCCCGATTTATCTCTCTGGCATACTTTTCCCCGATAAAATACTTTTGTCTTTCGTGTGGTTTATAATTCCGATATCCCGGGTGCTTATGATAAACAAAGTTTGTTTGGTTACTCATCTCTTGTAAAATCCGATACCTTAGCGGATAAACGTTATCGACTGCACCCATTAACAGCCAATCGATCTCTTTTTCCAGTCCGTAATCCCTGTATACCTCGGAATTTACATGTAGGGGAAGCCACCTCATTTTATCCTTAAATTCCGGATACCACTGATAAAACGGATCCCGATATACAGAGAAGATATAGTTGACCTTGTTGCTGCGGAGTGCTTTCTTTCTGTCTTTGATCCGGTAATGCAGATCGTACATGTACACACCAAAGGGAATCGATAACGTAGACAGTCCTGTAATTGGCGGGGTTTTTGTCTCGCCGAATTCGTTAATAAAGATGAAGTCAGGTTTTTTGGAGATTTTTTTTATGATGTCATGGATATTTCCAGGCTGAGTCCACAGGGTTAATTCTGTCATTTTCGCCAGTTCCGTCATTAAATCGCAAACGTGTGCGCAGATAAAGTCTTTTATATCTCCTGTTATTAACAAAATTTTCAGTTTCTCCATCGCCACGTCTCCCCACCCTCTTTTAACCACTCTTGCTTAATTTTATGAAGCATTTTTTTTGGCGGTTTGTACTCCTATCACATGAGAAGGATGAAAAAGTCTTGTCGTTCGCCTGATTTTTTGGATCAATCCTATTTGTCCATACCAGCTCAGCAAAGATTCATATATATAATGAATGGACTAGAAATGGCAAGGAGGAAATACAGTTGAGGGTGAGGATACAGAAGCCTAGAGGCAGAAAAAGGCTGGTAACGAAAAGAAAAAAAAGGCGGCGCGTTATATCTTCCCGAATGGTCTCAAGTTCACGATACAATTCGCTGTTTTTTTATCGCGTCAAGGCCGGGAATGTATTGGTGAACCGAAAGATTTTGGATACCATACGAAAGCGGTTGCCGAGGCACTATTCCATTCCTGATTCAGTGTTCCGAAAATACCTTCAGTTACTGCGCCCCAGGCCAAAGGGAAAGAGGCGAAGATGACAAAAGCACTTATCCTATTGAAAGAGCAGATCGTCTCATGGAAGACAACTGCTTTTCGTTTTTTTATAGTACAATAACCATTAGAATTGATTTTGAAAGGAAGAATGCATATGAAACTTTTTCTCTCAGTGGATATGGAAGGGATTACCGGAATCGTCGATACGACCTATATCAACCCGGACAACGGGTTGAATTACGAGCGAGGAAGGCGACTGATGACCCAGGATACCAATGCAGTCATCGAAGCAGCGCTGGAGTGGGGAGCAAAGGAGATTCTTGTCTCCGACAGTCACAACACGATGAACAACATATTAATCGAGGCGTTACATCCCAACGCAAAGCTGCTCTCTGGCTCCCCCCGGGACTACTCGATGATGCAGGGATTGGACTCCAGCTTTGACGCCGCTTTTTTTATCGGTTACCACACACGTCAGGGTGCACCGGGAGTACTTAGCCACACGATGTCGAACGTTGTGCGTAACATGTACATTAACGGGCTGCTTGTCGGTGAATTTGGATTCAATGCGATCTATGCCGGTCTCTCTGGCGTTCCGGTCTGCTTCGTTTCTGGCGACGATCTGGTAGCGAAAGAAGCCAAGCAGCTGGTTCCTGAGATTTGTACCGCAATCGTCAAACGTACAGTCTCTCGAACCGCCGCAATCTGCCTCTCCAGAGATGAAGCTACCGCTGAGCTGAAGCAGCAAACCAAGCTCGCATTGGACAACCTGAAGCAGATACAACCTGTGCAAACGCAAACGCCGCTGGAGCTAAAAATCGAATTTTCTTTTGCCGGACAAGCCGAGATGGCTGCCATCGTGCCAGGCACCCTGTACCAAACGGGCAGTTCAACGGTAACCTACTGGGCGAAAGATCAATACGATCTGTACAAAACGATGCGAGCCATGATTAATCTGGCAGATACGGTTCCATTTTTTTGATGTGGGAATCGGCCGGAAAGTTGCCGTATGATATTTGCCTGTTTTTTTAAGTGAAATCAGAACTGTCCATACCATCTGAAAAAAGACGCATACATATGTGGAAAGGCATTCGTTCTATACCGATCAGAAAGGAAGGGCTATATGCGCATCTTACTAGCGGGATATATATCGATTCCAAACATCGGGGTAGGCGGTATCTCCACATATGTTTTCACGCTTCAAAGAGAATTGCAGCGCTTAGGGCACGAAGTGGACATCCTATTTCAAAATCCTCCAAGAAAGCAATATTACATGCTAAATAACGGACGTTATGTGTCGAAAGAAACAATAAGAAAGCTGATAAGAGCGAAGTTAAGGGCCATGTACACAAAAAGGAGATGGAAGATTCCTCCTGCAATCAGATTTTGGGAAGTAGAGAGGTATTCTTACGAAATGGCCGCTGCATACTTTGGATTGGACAAATACGACCTCATCCATGCTCAGGATGTAATCAGCGCACAAGCAATTTGGAGGGTAAAACCCAAGCATATTCCATTGGTATTGACCGTTCACGGTGACTTCCTCCCAGTTAAAGGAAAGTATTTTTCCATGTTGGAATCACGCGGTGCGGTTTCAAGCAACCTGACAATCGCCCCTTCCCAGTGGATGAAGAACAGACTAGTGAATATGTACCACGTGCCGGCAAATCATATCACGGTAATCCCCTATGGATTGGATATCACCAACTTCTTGGCTCGCACAGGCAAACCGGTAACAAAATCGGCCGGAGATAAAAAAATTATCCTTTGCGTAGCACGCTTGGCCCCCGTAAAAGGACATCGTTATCTGTTGGACGCTCTGGCAAAATTGAAGAGAGTCCGGAGAGATTGGGAATGTTGGATGGCTGGAGATGGAACATTGCGCAGAACGTTAGTAAGAAAGAGCAAACGTCTTCATTTACAACATCATGTTCGTTTTTTGGGAAAGCGGCGTGACGTTCCACAGTTGTTGAATCGTGCTGACATCTTTGCATTTTCCAGTGTTCAAGAGTGTCGACCTTTTGCAATTATTGAGGCGCAAATTGCCGGAAAACCGATCGTTTCCACCAATGCTGGCGGCATTCCCGAAATCGTGCAGCACGGCGCTTCAGGGTTGCTTTCGCCGATACGTAACAGTGAAGCGATGTATCGAAACTTGAAGCGTGCCTTGGAGGACGAAGCTCTTCGGGCATCAATGGCTGAGAATGGGCAAAAACGGGCTTTGGAGAATTGGTCAGTTGAAAACATGCTAAATCAAACCTTGGCCGTGTATGAACGAGTAATGAAACGCCGAATCATAAACTTGCCTGTGTATACGGAGACTTGTGAAAATCAGCTAATATGGACGCGTCCAACCTAAAAAATCCCTAAGGTTATAGGGATTTTCTCATTTTTTAACTTTCACACTCCTGGTTCTACCGATCCCAAACCGAAATTGTACTCCTCCAACCCAATCAAACGCACACCCGCCCCTTCATTTCTGTGAATAAGATACAAGGATAACTTTTATGTACAGAGAGATAATTTATTATCTGAAGGAGGCTGACAAGTGAGGATCGAAGAATCACCAGCGGTTTCGATCATCATCCCTTGTTACAACTATGGGAAATACCTGGAAGAAGCCATTGACTCATGTATACAATCTACTTTCACAGATTTTGAAATCATCGTCGTGAACGATGGCTCTACCGATCCAGAAACCATACAAGTACTGGAGCAGTTAAACAAGCCAAAAACACGGATTATTCATCAAGACAACAAAGGTTTATCCGCCGCTAGAAATGCAGGGATCAAACTTTCCAGAGGCAAATATATTTTGCCATTGGATGCCGACGATACCATCCATCCCACCTTGCTGCAAAAGGAAGTAGCCATACTGGAAGCAAGACCGGAAGTAGGATTTGTCAGCAGCTGGCTCCAGTGTTTTGGTGACACGAAAGCTCGATGGAAATTCCCTGCCTATAATTTTTACAAGCTGCTCTTCAACAATATCATGGTCGTAACTTCCCTTTTCAGAAAAGACGCCTGGGAACAGGTTGGCGGCTACAATGAAGAAATGACGGGCTATGCCGATTGGGATTTTTGGATTTCCTTGGGCGAAAAGGGATTCCTAGGACATATCATTCCTGAGGTCTTATTTCATTATCGAAGACATGGACACACCATGAGTATGAGATCAAAGGAGAGAAAGAAACAACTCATCAATCAAATCCGAAACAATCACCCTGCTTTATATACAAAGGAAAAACTGGCTGAGCTAAAACAGATCTGGGAACCTACACGTTCCGGCACGAAACAGAAGAAGAAATTCCCCTCACGACAGAATACGAACCCTAAAAAGCGTGTTCCTTCCACTTCGAAGAAGAAGCCCCAAAAAAATGGCACTTCTCCCCCAAAGACGAAACCCAAGAAGATTGTGACGAAACCTCTGAAAAGACCGACCAGGAAGTTAACTGCTTCGGTAAACAGGTTACGACTGCAAAACAAAATGAAGACACCACTCCCTTACTTGTCGAAGAAAGTGAGAATCTATCCCAAAATCCTCTGATCGACTTTAAGCATTAATATTGAAGAAAGGGGTTTTCCTATTGAAAATAAAGACGCCGAAGAAAAAGAAAACATCCATGAGAAGAAAGAAAACCCTCAAAAAAAGAAGGCCAAGTTTACATCTTTCTACAAAGAGACCTCAAACAGGTAAAATGTCACGGTCTAAATGGATCGCGATAAAACCTAGTGCTATCCGGTTATCAAGCGGAGAATTGATGAACAAAATCATAACGGCACTTGAAGAAAAAAAGCCATTGTCTGTTGTGAGTGTGGGTCATACAGAATCATTTGTCATGGCCCAATACAAGATCTTCCCTAAAAAGTATTTTATGAATCACGGGGAAGCGAAAGTCGCCAATAAGGGAATCACAACTACAGGTTTCGAACACCGAGGTATTCGGTTCCCAAATGTAAAGGCTCGGGATGAAGCAGTAGAGGCTGTACGAAAAGCTGATATTGTGGGGTACATTACCGTGTTACCTGATGGTGTTTTGGCAGAAAAAGTATTTGAGGTTTATGACATAAAGCTGAAATATACTTACGAGGCTTACTTGAGAAGAGTCATCATGTATTCTCAAAAAGAAAAATTTGAAGAAATGCTGCGCGGGCGGAAAATCTTATTAATCAGTTCGATTGCCGATGAAGTAAAGAATGCCCTGGATCTGAATTTAAAAAACAGACTGGGATTTGAAGTTGTTGGAACCATTAGCATCTATGGATATGATGAGATTCCTCGCGTGAAGCAGGAAATTGCTCATTATGAATTCGATCTTTGTTTGCTTGCGGCAGGGATTAATGCGGTGATTCTCGCTCCCTATATAGCTGAGACTTACGGAAAAGTCGCCTTTGATTTGGGGTTGGGCTTATGGAGCTTGTCTACCGGAAAGGTTAGCGAGAGTCCTTGGTTAACGAATCGTATCGGAATCAATACATTGATGAAAATGTAAAATCAACTTGTCAGGAAAAAATGGGTATCAGTTTGCGGCTGATACCCATTTTGGGTTTGTGGTGAACCCCTATTTGTATCTTCGTTTCCTAGAATTTACAGTTGCTCTCTTTGCGCGTAGATTCTTTCTCTTCCTTCCTACAGCGTGTATGTTTTCGCTATTTGCTCTCCGTCTATTTACATTCGATGATTGCGCTTCGGTAGGTTTATGATTTACCAGTAAATCCTGAATCATCTCTACCAACTGCCGGGCGCGTATTGCCGTTGTATGCTTTTCATGTACCATCCGGTAACCCTGCTCCGCGATGTTTCGTCGCTCTTCTTCGTGTCTCAGATAGTACTCTGCCTTTTGCTCAAAATCATGTTCATTGATGGCCACAAAGTGTACCCCGGGGATAAACCCCAAATCCTTTAGCTCTTGTGATGCAGGTGCCAACAAAAGGGTATTGCTTGCAAGTACTTCGTAATATTTTTTTACCGGATACTTATAGGACAAGTCACAGGTAAAAAACATCTTTGCTCGATTGATTTCTCTTGCATACTTTTCTCCAATAAAATAACGGTTCTTTTCATGCTCTTCATAGTCTCGATAACCGGGGTGAGGGTGATATACAAAGGTAGGCTTCTTTTTCATGGTCTTGAGGATTTTGCATCTCAACGGATACATCTGCTGATTAACAGCACCCATTAACAGGAAATCTATTTCCTTCTTTAATCCATAATCCCTGTATAGCTTGGGGTTTACATGGTGGGGTAGCCATTTCATCTTCTGTTTGAATGCTGGGTACCATCTGTAAAATGGATCCCTGTATATTGAAAATATATACTGAACCTTGTCTTTAACCATCTCTATTCTTCTTTGCTTGATGTTGTAATGCACGTCATGCACATATACGCCGTACGGTATCGTGAGGGTGGAAAGTCCTGTTATCTTCGGACAGTTTTTTTCCCCATGTTCATTGATGAGAATAAAATCAGGATTCTCAGGAATTTTTTTCAGGATGTCGTGGATATTTCCGGGTTCATACCACAATGTCAGGTCCGTAATGTGAGCCAATTCATCAAATAAATAGTGAATGTGAGGGTTTAACCGTTTGGACTTATCTCCGGTTATGATCAAGAGCTTCAACTTAATCGCTTGCCTCCTCCCTTTTTCCCCATTTTATGAAATGTTTCCTTTGCCTGTCTGTACGCAAAACCAGACAAACATATTATTTAACAGGTCAGGCGCGGCACGAGACATCACCCTCACCGTCTTTGACAAAACGAACACGAGCATAGGTTCAGACTCCGTCACGAACCTGCCAAATAACGGGTTCGCCAGCCTGACTGTTGCGCATGAGAAGAACAGCGAATGGGGTTTCCATTTTCAATTTAGGAAACGCGTATAAAATGAAACAAGTTGTGATTGATATTGTGCAATTGAAATCCCAGCTGCATGACTTGTTCGGCTAACGCATCTCTCGTGCAAAGGGCATATCGATGGTATTCGATAAATAACTCATCAATATGTTCCCAACAGCAGCTCGGGGTATTGAAAACGATTTGACATTCACTGCCCTCTGCATCAATTTTGACGATGACTCGTTTTTTTTCCTGTCGATTCAAAGAAATGATTTCATTTATGACGTTTTCCATGGATGTCATCTGCACCTTTATTTTTGAAACAAGTGTTTTGTCCTGTCTCTTCAATATAGAGTGGGACCACGATTGATCGTAAACATAGAAAGATTGTTTCTTCTCCTGGTCAATGACGCCTTTATTGAATATTTTCCAGATTCGTGTCTCGTTCTGTAAAAAATGCTGATTGACCTGCGATAAAACTTTGTAATTTTCATTCTCAGGTTCATATGAAACAACAGACGATGCGCCATTGAGAAAAGCATACATTCCGAAATAACCTTTGTGAGCACCAATGTCAACGACGCATGCATCAACAAAATTCGTAAGGTAATCGTTGCTTTGAAAAATGTCTAACGCAACTTTCAAATCGGTGATTAAGTCCATGGATGAAAGAATGATGGGACCAAGCTTGCTGTAAATAGTCACAACTTCTCCCTTCCTAGCAGAATTAACCAAATTTTTTTCATGATTTTCCGAGAAATGTTGCACCTTCACCAACATCCTCAGCATTGACTCACATTTCTTCCAATCCTCGCTGCTCTTGTTCATAAAATCACCCTTTTCTTAGATGCTTCCATTTAGGGTATGTACGAGTACTTCCTAATGCTTCACATCAAATGCCTTTTTTGGTCCAACCCATATCTGTTACTACCAAATTCGGTAAATTTTTTCATGAACTGTAAGAAGCGATATTCTTTACAAGCCTATTTTTTCAATTTATTCGTACAACTGTCCATACGCTTACATGGCTGAAACATAGATATAAAGTAATGCTTACAGACTTTGTTCATTTAGAAGGGAATGGACAAGAGATGAGAATCTTGCTGGCCGGATATACCAGTATGCCGTACATTGGAGGCGTGGCGACGTATATGAAAATTCTTTACCAGGAATTGAAGCGGCTGGGACATGAGGTAGACATCCTCGTCCACAAACCCGGATGGCGTCAGTATTACATGCCGACGAACGGACGGTACCTGATCAAGGCAAAGGTTCGAAACCCAATCAGGCGCAAATTGATGTCACTGTATGCGAAAAAAAGGTTGAAGGTTCATCGCATAATCAGGAAGTACGAACTGGAAAGATATTCGTACGAGATGGCGGCAGCTTACTTTGGATTGGAAAAATACGACGTGATTCACGCTCAGGACAATATTAGCGGAAGAGCACTCTGGAGAGTAAAACCCGCCCATGTTCCGTTGGTCGTAACGTTACACAGTTATTGGAGTGAGCGGATTCCGTATATCAATCTGCTTAAATCATGCGGTGCCAAATCCAGCAACCTCACAATCGCACCTTCGCAGTGGTTAAAGAACAAGCTTGTCAGTAACCATCGTGTTCCGGCCGATCATATCACAGTGATCCCTAACGGAATCGATGTATCCCGGTTCAGATTGGATACCACGGCACCCGTAACAAAATCCCCGGGAGAAAAAAAAATACTCATCTGCACAGCAAGGCTGTCCAGTGAAAAAGGACACAAGTATTTGCTGGACGCACTCGCGAAATTAAAGCGCGTACGATCCGATTGGGAATGCTGGTTGGTGGGCGATGGACCATTACGATACAAGTTGAAGCAACAATGCAAAAAGCTTCGCTTGTATCATCATGTCCGTTTTTTGGGATCACGGAAGGACGTCCCGCAATTGCTGCAGCGTGCAGATATATTTGTTCTGGCCAGTGTAAAAGACATTTTCCCCTATGCCGTAATCGAAGCTCAGGTGGCGGGTAAGCCGGTAGTTGTATCCTCTGCAGGTGGAATTCCCGAAATGGTGAAGCACGGCATTACTGGTCTTCTTTCACCTGTCGCACAGAGCAATGCAATGTATGAGAATCTAAAACAACTTTTGCAAAATACATCCCTACGCGCTTCTTTGGCTGAAAACGGCCAGAAAACGGCGATCGAACAATGGTCTGTGGAAAATATGGTGAAACGCCTGGAAGATGTCTATCACAACGTTACAAACGAAAGGGGGAATTCCTATTACCGCCCGAAACCACAAGGTACAGACGAGTAGAGTAAACCGGAAAAAAAGAGCACTTTTGCAAACCTTTACTCTCCCCGTTAATCCGAATATTTGGAACACCATCCGCAAACAATTGCCTCCCCACTACTCCATACCTGATCATGAATTTCAAACATTCATCGAAAAAAGACATCATTAAGCACAGAAGGGGAGTAATCCAATGATTTGCTTTGCGATTCTCGCCCACCAGAATGAAAAGATTCTCGCCAATCAAATCGCAAATATTAAGAAATGTAACCCCAACTGTATAGTTGTGCTATATAACGGTGGAAGAAACAAACATTTTGGCAAAACATTAGGGATTCCAATTTGTCCGTACAGCCGTCCGTTGCGATATGGACGGTTGGGGCGTTTCTTTTATGATATCATGCGTTGGTTGGAAGCCAGAGGAATCCATTATGATTATTTGGTAAATCTCGATTCCGATCTAATGTTTGTCAAGCCCGGATATGAGCAGTTTCTCGATCAGGTAATGAACGGATACGACTGTATGGGATTTCGCCTGAAAGCGTATCGCACACCTCTAGCATCCCGACACTGGCTTCCTGGCCGAAGCATGTGGAAAGAGTGGAAATCCTGGAAACCTTTTTTCCGCTCGAGCTATTTTTACGGTACACTGAACGCCATGCAGGTGTACCGCCAGGGTATTGTTCGAAAAATGCTGCGCAATCTGAACCGGATTAGATTGGAGCGACTGTTGAAATCAACGAAGGTATTTGCCCTGGAAGAAATCCTTTATGTGACACTGGCTGCTCGAAGAAAAGGCAGAATGCGCACCTATCCGCATCGCAGCAGAAGATACGTCCGTTTGAGCAGACCATTGACCCTACCAGAAGCCAGACGTGCAAAGAAGGATCCGTATGTTTATTTCGCTCATCCCATAAGACGGACGTTACACGATCCTGCCCGCCGTTTGATTACTCAGAGTTCATTCCCACGCCAGGATGTTTCAGCTTCTGTCCGGTCAACTCGGGATTCATCTGCCAGTCTTTTGAATACCTCGATCGCAGAATAAAATGCTTCAACAGCAGTGGCTTCCCGACAACAAAAGGCACCCTACAGGTGCCTTTTGTCGTTTGGTTATACGCGTATCACTTTCACTTTCGCATCCACATCGCGCGGAATGCGGTTTTTTGTATCGAACAGGATCGGCGATTTGCCCATCAGAGCGGCAACTTCCAGCCAATCCGTATCGGCAAATTCCTGCTGCACGGCGGTGAGGAAGAGCGCATCGGCTCCGCGAACCGCTTCTTCCAGCGTATCTGCCTTATGGTCGTACTCGCTCGGCACAGCCGGGTCGTACGAACGCACCTCCACGCCTTTCGAATGAAGAAGCTTAATCAGGTCGTGTACAGGGCTGACGCGGTCATCGTTGGAGAAGTCCTTCATCGCCAGTCCGAGAACAGCGACGCGGCTGCCTGCCAGGCTTTTGCCGTTCTCTTTGAGGGCCGCTTCCAGCATGCTGATGAGCACAGCCGGGACGTTGTCATTAATCCGGCGGGCCATCTGCAGCAGTTGAAGCGAGACACCCAGTTCGTTTGCTTTCGGCTGCAGGTAGTACAGGGCGTTCGGCAGGCAGAAGCCGCCGACACCCGGCCCCGGCGTAAGCAGGTTCACCCGCGTATGGGTATTGGCCACTTTGATCAGTTCAAACGTGTCGATTCCAAACGCCTCGGCGAAGCGGGCGAACTCCTGGACCATCGCGATGTTCACGTCGCGCTGGATGTTTTCAATCACTTTCGCCGTTTCGATCACACGGATGTCCGAGACGGTGATCTCGGTCTCGCTGATAAAGGATAGCAGTTCTTTCCCTTTGGCTGCGCTCTCGGGATTGATTCCGCCCAACACCAGCGGCATGTGAATGAACTCTTCAAAAGCGCGGCCTTCGGCAATGCGCTCGGAGCAGTAGGTCAGATAGAAGTCCTGACCTGCGACCAGACCGCTTGTTTCTTCCAGAATGGGCTGGATCACTTCCTGAGTGGTCCCCGGAACAACCGTACTGCGGATCATGACGGTGTCCCCTTTTTTCAGCACGCGCCCCAGGGTCTGCGCGCAGTTTTTCAGCGGCCGCAGATCCGGATCGCCGTTATGGACGGGCAATCCGACGGTTACGATCCAGTTGTCGACCACATTCGCGGCCTCCTCATAGGAGGTCGTTGCATGGAAACGGCCGGCTGCGATTTGCTCCCGCAAAATCTCGGGGAGCGTTTTTCCTTTATAAGACTCCAGGTGGTGGGAGTGTCCCGCGTTAATCTCTTCCACGACGCGAGGCAATGCGTCCACTCCGACTACCTTGGCTCCTTTCATGGCGTACGTCAGCGCCAACGGCAATCCCACAAACCCCAATCCCACAACAGCTACGCGTATAGGCTGAGTCATATTATCTCCTCTTTCACTTTCTCTTTAATACGTCAGGTAGATGATCCCTGCTGCGATAAACAATACGCAGAAAACGATGAGGACCTTGTACAGTGTCTCCAAGGAACTGCCTCCTCAGGTAAAATCGGCAACGGTCTGCCAAAGCCTAATTATACTCCCCAATCCCCAAAGCTTCAACGATGGATTCACTTGCCATACATCTCTTTGGCATCAACTTTCCGGCAAATAAACCGTGAGTGGTCCGGTCACGTACACCTGACAGCTTAACCTGAAGCCATCACCGATTGCCGTTTCTCCCAACCGGTAGCGCTCCGTCTCGCTCGCGGGTGCGGCTGAACCATCGGGTATCGTCATCTGCAAGCGGCAGGTCGCACATTTCCCTGTGGTGCAAAAAAACTCGATCGGCAGCCCTGCCTGCACCAAGGCCATCAGCAAGTTTTCACCGTGGCGCAAGGTCACCTGCTCCCGCTTCCCACCGCGAACCACGGTCACTTCAATGCCTACCGACTGTTCCATCCGATGTTCCTCCCATCCTGTGTGCCTGCTGCCGTCTGTCAGCGGGACAAACTGGCTCCGATCACGTAGGAAAAACCGACGGAAATCACCATTGCGGTAAAGCCGATGGCACGGTTGTCGCGGGCGATCTCCTCGTCGACCTTGTAACTCGGGGTCATAAACTCGAAGATGAAGTAGCTGACGAGCAGCAGAAGAAAGCCAAATGTTCCCCAGATCAGCGCCTGGCCGATTGAGTCATTCTGGCTGATGGAAAAGCGAAAGATGTTGGCAATGCCGAATATTTTTCCCCCGGTCGCCATTGCGACAGCGAGGTTTCCCCGCTTCAGCTCATGCCAGACGCGATAGCGCGTCACCAGTTCAAACAGGCTGAGGAACACGATCATGGCCAGACCCGTCACGGTAAAATAGGCAGCTGTTGAAAAGTACGGATTGCCAAGCAAGGTTTTCATTGGGCACGATCCCCCCGGTCTAGTACCGCCTTTTTTATTTCAATTCAACGATGGTGGCGCCGACACCGCCCTCTCCCTGGCCTCCCAGGCGAAAGGACTTTACATTGCGGTGATGGCGCAGGTACTCGTGAACGCCTTTGCGCAGCACGCCGGTACCGTGGCCGTGAATGATGGAGACGGAGTGGAGGCCGGCCAGCAGCGCTTCATCAAGGAACTGGTCAATCTCCCGAATCCCGTCTTCCACGTTGTACCCCCGCAGGTCGAGCTCCATTTTCACGGTATTCCGGCTTCGATTGACCGAAGTGTAGCTCACCTCAGGCTGTTTGTTCGCCTGTTTCAACACGTTCATGTCGTCCCGTTTTACTTTCATCTTCAGAATGCCGATTTGCACCAGGAACTCGTTGTCCGAAACCTTTTCCAGCACCGTTCCCTTTTGCCCGAAGCTGGTCACCAGCACTTCGTCGCCCACTTTTACCTGCGTGGCGCGGACTGCCTTGGCCGGCTTTTTCACCTTTTCCTTCTCCAGCTCCAGCACGGCGCTGTTGAGCCGCTTCTTCGCGTCGATCAGGCGGTGTTCCTTCATTTCCACACCCTCTGCCATCATCTCGCGCAGCTCGCGGATAATCGCATCAGCCTCTTCCTTGGCCAGCTGCACGGCGATACGCGCCTCTTCCTCCGCCTTTTCCAGCAGTCGGTTCTTTTCTTCCGCGAAACGGGCGCGTTCTTCCTCCAGCTGGCGGCGCAGTTCTTCCGCTTCTTTTCGCAGCGCTTCCGCTGTCTGCCGTTCCAGCTCCGCCGTCTTGCGATTTCTCTCCAGCGAGGCAATCATGCTCTCCACCTGATTGTCCTCCTCGCTGATGGAGCCGCGGGCAGTTTCAATGATAGCCGCCGGCAGTCCCAGACGCTTCGCGATGGCAAAGGCATTGGAACGCCCCGGTACGCCAATCAGCAGGCGATAGGTAGGCCGCAGCGTCTCCACGTCGAATTCGACGCTGGCGTTGATCACTTCCGGACGGTCGTACGCGTAGGCTTTCAATTCGCTGTAGTGAGTGGTGGCCACCAGTCGGGCCCCCCGCTGAACCACATGATCGATGATCGACATCGCCAGCGCCGCCCCTTCCGTAGGGTCGGTTCCCGCCCCCAGCTCGTCGAACAGCACGAGACTGCGCTCGTCCATTTCCTCCAAAATGTGAATGATGTTGGTCAGATGACTGGAAAAAGTTGACAAACTCTGCTCGATGGACTGCTCGTCGCCAATGTCGGCGAAAACGGAGGAGAACACGGTCATCTCGCTGTCCTCTTCCGCCGGAATCTGCAGCCCGGACATCGCCATCAGGGAAAGCAATCCAATCGTTTTCAACGAGACGGTCTTCCCGCCGGTGTTGGGACCGGTAACCACGATCGCCCGGTAGCTTCCGCCGAGTTCCACGTCTATCGGAACCACCACCTCATGTGCAATCAGCGGATGACGGGCTTTTTTCAGGCGAATGTACCCGCGATCATTCAGTTTGGGCGCAACTGCCTTCATGCTGTAGGCAAGCTGTGCCTTTGCAAATAGAAAGTCCAGCTCCGCCAGCGCGTCGATGTTTTCCTTCAGCTCGTCGACGTGAACCGAAACCTTCTCGGTCAAATCGTAGAGGATGCGTTCCACTTCCCTCTCCTCGCGCAGACGAAGCTCTCGAAGCTTGTTGTTCAGGGAGACGATTACTTCTGGCTCAATGAACAGCGTCGCCCCCGAGGCAGACTGGTCGTGTACGATTCCGCCAAACACGTGACGGTACTCTTGCTTCACGGGAATCACAAAGCGATCACCGCGGATCGTGACGATATTTTCCATCAGCATCTTTTGATACGAGGAAGAGCGAGTCATTTGATCCAGCTTTTCGCGAATGCGGGCTTCCAGCTGACGGATCTCCTGGCGAACCTGACGCAGCTCCATGCTGGCCCCGTCCAGTATGTCTCCGTTTTCGTCCACGCAGCGTTTGATTTCCGTCTCCAGATCGCGCAGTCCTTCGATCCGCTCCGCCTGAAAGCGAAGCAGCGGAAGTTCCTGATCTTCACACACGTCCAACAAAAACGTGCGCAGGCGACGACCGGCAAATACGGTACTGGCAATGTCCAACAGTTCCATGGGTGACAGCATCGATCCCAATCGGGCCCGCTGAATCGGACCGCGGATGTCGCGAATGCCGCCAAGCGGAACACTGCCTTTCAACCGCAGCACCGTCGCTCCTTCAAACGTCGCCTGCTGGGCAATGCGTACCTCGTCTATGTTTGTAAAGGGAAAAAGGTTCCCTGCCTTTTCTTTTCCGAATGTCGACGCGGCCTTCTCCACCAAAAGGGAGACGATTTTGTCATACTCCAAGGTCTTCAGCACCCGTTGTTCCACAATACCCTCCAGAATAAAACGTCATTCCTGTTATTATAACATGCCGCAACCGGTGAAGAATAATTTTACATGTCATCAATCAGCATACTTCCCGTGCGGATAAGACACACTGAAAATGAACACATTGATACCAAAAGGAGGATTTCCATGACAATATTACGCCATGTGATTCGATTTGTCGTCGCTGCCTTAGTCCTGATGTTTGTCGGCTTTTTGGTACCGGGCTTCAGTGTGAACGGCTTCTGGCCTGCCATTCTTGCAGCCGTGGTCATTGCCTTGCTGGGTTGGGTGATCGAATTGATGTTTGGTGATCGAATCTCTCCCTACAACCGCGGCATCGTCGGCTTTCTGGTCAGTGCTGTGGTCATTTGGCTCACGCAGTTCCTCGTTGCTGGCTTCCGAGCAACCATTCTGGGCGCGCTGCTCGCCGCGTTGGTAATCGGGATTATCGACCTGTTTATTCCCATCAAGGGTACGATGGCTTTTGGCGGCGGCGATGGCGGCAACAATCGCGGCAATGCCGACAACAAATAACGACTTAAGAAAACCCACCCGGCATTAGCTAACGCTTCGCCGGGCGGGGCCCCATAATTCTTATTGAGCCAACCCGATCCCAATGGTTGGCTCTTTTCATTATTCTCCGGCGATCTGCCGGTGGATCATGCCCGCCATATACCCTGCCCCGAAGCCGTTGTCGATATTCACCACGGCTACTCCGTTCGCACACGAGTTCAACATGGTCAATAGCGCCGAGACCCCGCCGAAGTTGGCGCCGTACCCGACACTGGTGGGAACCGCAATCACCGGCTTGTCAACCAGTCCTGCCACGACGCTGGCGAGCGCTCCCTCCATGCCTGCTATGCAGATGATGACCGCAGCCCCGCGTATTTCCTCAAGGCGGTGAAACAGCCGGTGAATGCCGGCTACCCCTACGTCTGCGATGACACGCGCTTCGCTTCCGAAACAGCGAACCGTCCAGGCGGCCTCCTGCGCCACCGCCCAGTCAGACGTGCCAGCAGCGACGACGGCGACGTACCCGTCACGCACGGGCACAAGCGGCCTTGCACTCCAGTACAGCAGATTGGCATCGGCAACGTAGCTGACACCTGGAAGGGTTTTCGTCACATGCTGAGCCTGCTCAGCGGATACTCGCGTCGCCAATACGATGTCCTGATGGGCCATCAATCTGGAAAAGATACCGGTCAGTTGTTCAGCAGTCTTTCCTGCCGCGTATACCACTTCGGGAAAACCGGTACGCAGCCTGCGGTCAAGGTCCAGCGTTGCGTACTCCAGCCGGCTGACCGACTGCAGCAGTTCTTCCGCTTCCTCCATGCTGATGGTTCCTTCCTGAACCATTCGCAGAACTTCCTTCACGTCAGCCATGGTTCGCCTTCACTTCCGCTCCGAGCACGGCGTTCATGCTGCCTGTCTGGTACCCGAACAGGTCAAGCGTTACGTACTTGAATCCGATCTCCTGCAGCGCAGCGTTGATCTCGGCATGATGCGCCACGACCCGGGCAAAATCTTCCGGGCTTACTTCAATGCGGGCGATGGTATCGTGGTGTCGCACGCGCACCTGGTGAAAGCCGAGATGCAAGAGGTAGCCCTCAGCGCGGTCGATTTGATCGATCTTTTGCAGGGTAATTTCCGACCCGTACGGGATTCTTGACGACAGGCAGGCAAACGACGGCTTGTTCCACGTGGACAATCCCATCTCTTTAGACAGCTGGCGGATCTCCTCTTTGTAGAAGCCGGCTTCCTGCAGGGGGCTGCGCACTCCGCGTTCTGCGGCAGCGATTCGGCCCGGTCGATAATCGCCCAAATCGTCCATATTGGCTCCGTCACAAATCACGGCATTCCATTCGTTTGCTTTCGCCAGCTGACCGAGGTGTTCATACAGTCCGTCTTTGCAGTAAAAGCAGCGGTTGACCGGATTGGCGACAAAATTGGGGTTTTCCATCTCGCGAATTTCCGTTGTGACAAACCGGGCCTTGAGCTGATTGGCCAGGTGTTTGGCCGCTTCAAACTCCCTCGTCGGAAACGTTTCAGAAGCAGCCGTAACGGCAATCGCTTGATCCCCCAGCTCCTGGACGGCCCGAGCAAGCAAAAAGGTGCTGTCCACCCCTCCTGAGAAGGCGATCAGTGCTGTTCCCATTTCACGCAAAATGCGGCCCAGCTTTTCGTTTTTTTCCTGTACGGACAGTCGACTCGCGTTTTCTGCAAGCTGCTCTTTGGTGAACGTCATCGTCGTGCTCCCCCTTTCCAAGTCACTCGTCAATGGGAAAAGAGAGGCGTAGAGCCCCTCTTTTTTTCACTGCGGTTTATTTTTTCTCCATTGCGTCGTCCTGGAGAATCTTCAGCAACTCTTCGTATTCCTGTCGCAGGCGGAAGTATTCGTCAGCGATGTTGACAGCGGTTAATACGGCGATTTTGGCGGTGTCCAACCGATGGTTGCCCTTTCCGATCTCACTCATCTTGTCGTCGACGTAACCGGCAACCATGCGCATGTGGTTAATGCTGGCCTTGCCGCTCAGCCGGTATTGTTGACCATAAATATCTACTGTCAGGCGATTTTTTCCGTCCCCTTGCACGAAGGCTTCCTCCTTCTGCGACTACCCTGCTTCAGATCGGTGTGTAAACATCCTATACTGTATCTTTTTTAGGTTACTGAAAATGTCAGATTCCGTCAAGATTCTCCCTACATTCGCAGTTCGGCGCCGGTCTGTTCCTTCAGCGCCTGGATCACCGCCTGGGTGACCTGCTGGATTTCTTCGTCCTGCAGCGTTCGCTCTGGATGGCGGTAGACGAGCGAGAAGGCCATGCTTTTCTTGTCGGCGGCGATGCGCTCGCCCGTATACACATCAAACAGCGTAAGGGATTCGAGCAGTTCACCTGCCGTCTGGCGAATCACGCTTTCCAAAGCTGCAGCCGGCACTGCGCGATCGACGACGAGCGCGAGGTCACGGGTAACAGCCGGGAACTTCGGCAGCGGATTGTAGAGGCCTCGTTCAGTTGCCTCCTCCACCAGTTCAGCCACGTCAAACTGGAAGACGTAGGTTTCGCTCAGGTCATACGCTTTTTCTGTCGCCGGGTGAATCTGTCCGAGGTAACCGAGACGCCGTCCGCCGGCCCAAACTTCTGCCGTACGGCCTGGATGCATGCCCGCCAAATCCGAAGCTGCCTTGTACTCGGTGCCCTCGATGCCCAGACGGTTCAACAGTGATTCGACCAATCCCTTCACGAGATAGAAATCAACCGGCTGGCGAGACCCCATCCAGTTCTGCGGCAGCCACTGGCCGGTGACCGCTCCGGCGACGTACAGCCGCTCTTCCGGCAGTTTCGTCAGTTTTTTCTCTCCGCTCAGGAAGACGTGACCCAGTTCGAAGATGGCGACGTCGTGGTTTTGACGGTTTTTATTGTAAGCCACTGTTTCCAGGAGACTCGGAATCAGGCTGGTTCTAAGGACGCTGTGCTCTTCACTCATCGGCATGGCCAGCGGGATTGGATGAGTCTCTTGCTGATGCAGACCGGCCACGTCATCCACGCGTTCCGGATGGACGAGTGCGTAGGAAATGGCTTCACAAAGGCCTGCTCCGATCAGGTGGTGACGAATGCTGCGGCGCAGCTGCTGCTCCCGGGTCAGCTTGCCTTGCGTGGTCGAACCGCTTGGCAGGGTGGTCGGGATGTTGTCGTAACCGTAGAGTCTGGCTACCTCTTCCACCAGATCCTCCGGCAGCGTTATGTCTCCGCGGCGAGTGGGCACGGTAACGGTCCAGGTCTCACCCTTCAATTCGTAGGGGAACTGCAGCCTGTCAAAAATCGCAGAGACGTCTGCAACGGTCAGGGAAGTCCCCAGATGATGATTGATTTTTTCCAGAGGGATCGTTACGACAGCAGGCTTCGCCTGTTGGACGATCGCGTTGGCGATCCCGCGGGAGACGGACGCGCCAGAGAGCTGTTGAATCAGTGCAGCGGCCCGTTCGGCGGCCAGCTTGACGCGGGATTGATCGACGCCTTTTTCCCAGCGGACGCAGCCTTCCGTTCTCATCCCGAGGGCGCGGGAGGAACGGCGAATGGATTGCGGTGTAAAATAGGCCGATTCCAGGATGATCTCGGTTGTATCCGAAGTGATTTCCGAATTGGCCCCGCCCATGATGCCGGCAATGGCCAGTCCTTTTTCACGGTCGGCGATCAGCATGGTCTGGTCATCCAGTTTGCGTTCCTGGTCGTCAAGCGTGACGATCGTCTCCCCGGGTTCAGCCAGACGGACGACGATGGAGCGGTCTTTCACCTGCGTGGCATCAAATGCGTGCAGCGGCTGTCCGTATTCCAGCAGAACGTAGTTGGTTACATCCACCACGTTGTTGATCGGACGAATCCCGGCTGCCATCAGGCGGTTTTTCATCCATTGCGGCGAGCTTCCAATCCGGGCGTTGGTGAAGTGCCGACCGACATACTGGTAGCAGTGATCACGCGCTTCAATTTCTACGGTCACGGGGTTGTCTCCGCCGTTTTCCACCACCTGCGCTTCCGGCAAAATCACTTCGCGGCCGAGGATAGCCGCTACTTCATAGGCTACACCCAGCATGCTGAGGCAGTCAGAACGGTTTGGGGTCAAGCCAAGCTCCAACACATAGTCGTCCAATCCCAGATACGAAACGGCATCCATCCCCACTTCCGCTTCTTCTGGCAGAACCATGATGCCTTCCTGCTGGTCCTTGGCCAGCAGCTTGTCGTTTAAGCCAAGTTCTTTTGCCGAGCAGATCATGCCCTGTGATTCTACTCCGCGCAATTTGGAGCGCTTGATGTGAAGATCACCGGGCAGCTTCGCTCCGATCAGCGCCACCGGAACCTTTTGCCCCGCAGCGACGTTGGGAGCGCCGCAGACGATCTGCAGGTCCTCACCCTGGCCGGCGTCCACGATGCACACGCTCAGACGATCCGCGTCCGGGTGCTTGCTGCGTTCTTTGACGTAGCCGACAACCACATTGGAAACTCCGTTGTTGCGCGGTTCCACCGCTTCTACTTCAATCCCGCTACGAGTGAGCCTTTCCGCCAGCTCCTGCGGGGTTATATCGGACAAATCAACGTATTCGGATAGCCATTGATACGATACTTTCATAAGTTTCTCTCCTCTCTAGCCTCGGTTGAACTGGCGCAGGAAGCGCACGTCGTTGGTATAGAAATGGCGAATGTCCTCCACGCCGTACTTGAGCATGGCGATACGCTCCACACCCATCCCGAAGGCGAACCCGCTCACTTCCTGCGGGTCGTAGCCGGCCATTTCCAGCACGCGCGGATGAACCATACCCGAGCCGAGAATTTCAATCCAGCCGGTGTGTTTGCAGACGCGGCAGCCGGAGCCGCCACAGTTGAAGCACTGGAGGTCCACCTCTGCGCTCGGCTCGGTGAACGGGAAAAAGCTCGGGCGCAGACGAATCTGCTGGTTTTCCCCGAACATCTGACGTGCGAACGACAACAAAGTGCCTTTCAAATCGCTCATGCCAATCCCTTTGTCCACCACCAGCCCTTCAATCTGAGTAAACTGATGGGAGTGTGTGGCATCGTCATCGTCGCGGCGGTATACTTTCCCCGGACAGATGATCTTAACCGGCGTTTTGCCTCCCTTTTTCAGCATCGTGCGAGCCTGAACCGGCGAGGTGTGGGTCCGCATCAGAATTTCGTCCGTGATGTAGAAGGAGTCCTGCATGTCGCGGGCCGGGTGGTCCTTCGGAAGGTTGAGCATCTCGAAGTTGAAGTGGTCCAGCTCCACCTCAGGTCCTTCTGCGATCTCAAAGCCGAGACCGATAAAAATGTCTTCCAATTCTTCGATAATACGGGAGAGCGGATGCATCGTTCCCGTCGGTATCGGACGTCCTGGCAGCGTCACGTCAATGCTTTGGGAAGCCAGTTTGGCCGACAGCAGGGCTTGCTCCAGCTCGTCTTGTTTCGCGGCAAAAGCCGCTTCCAGCGCTCCACGCACTTCGTTGACCAGCTGCCCGACAACCGGACGCTCCTCCGCGGACAGACTGCCCATGCCGCGCAGCAGTTCCGTCAGCTCCCCCTTTTTCCCCAGGTACTTGACCCGCAGGTCCTGCAGCTGCTGAGCGTCAGCGGCCTGCCTGATCTGCTCGATGGCTGTCTCTTTCATTTCCTGTAATCGAGTTTGCACGTCAATCGCTCCTTTATTAAAAAAAATAAAAAACTCGCCCCACAAAGGGACGAGTTGTTTCTCGCGGTACCACCCTACTTAGACATTCGGCCAAACATGACCGGCGCATCTTGTCGTCGAGTCGTCACTCCGTTGCTCACGTAGGTTACTACGTTCCGCTACTCGTGACTTCCTCTCCTAAAGCTGCTTGGTCCTGTTTGCCCTCGCAGAACAAGCCTGTAAAACAGACCAGTTCCTTAGCCTCACTTGATGATCGATAACGGGATGACCCGGTTTCCCCTACTGAGCCCCTTGGCGGGACAGGTTCAGAGAACTGCTCCAGAGTGAATTCGGCAGGTCTAGCGATAGAGATGCTTCCAGTCCATGACATCTCCTCCCTGAATGCTATGGGTCCTACTTACTAGTCTCTGTCATCGCAATGCTTTATAATAAAACTTGTAGGAAAATTATAGCGTAATCACTTTCGACTTGCAATTCCACAATCGCTGTATATTGCTGGGCATTGCCTCGACGAACACCCATGTCTGGGGGGACAAGCCATGATGGAAAGACTTTCAGCACTTTACGACAAAACATGTACCTGCCGCCACTGCCATCACTCCTTTACAACCAAGAGGGTGCGCGGAGGATCTCAGGCGATAATCCAGCGGGATGCCGACTTCTGCACGTATTACAAGGAGCAATCGCTCAATCCCATTCTGTACACGGTAAACGTGTGTCCGGCTTGCGGCTTTGCCTTTACCGACCAGTTTACCCAACAGCTTCTGCCGCCGGTGAAACGGCTGGTTCAGGAACAGATTTCTTCCAAGTGGACGCCGAAGGAATTCGGTTACGTCCGAAGTATATCTGAAGCCGTTGTCTGCTACAAACTGGCAATATACGCAGCCGAGCTGACAGGAGAAGCCCACAGCGTCAAAGCGGGTCTTTCTCTGCGGCTGGCCTGGCTGTTCCGCTTCCAGAACGACAAACAGCAGGAGAAGCGGTTCCTGCACATGGCCGTACACGAATACGAGCAGTCCTATGTCTTTTCCGACTATGATAAAGGCGACAAGGAAATGTCAGAAGTCCGCATCCTTTATCTGATTGGAGAATTGATGCGGCGCGTTGAGCGGTACGACGAGGCTGTCAACTACTTTTCCAAGGCGCTTGAACTCGGCAGACAGTCCATCGAAACCGGCATTCTGAGCATGGCCCGGGACCAATGGTCTCTGGCACGTGAGGAGTACAAGCAAAAGAACCAGGAGAAAATTGGATAACAAGGGATTATTTCCGCTTGCGTTTGGCCTCGTACACGAGGACGCCTGCCGCTACTGCGGCATTCAGGGACTCCGCTCTGCCGTAAAGGGGGATGTGTACGAGGCTGTCCGCTTTCGTTATCATTTCGGAAGAGACCCCGCGGCCCTCGTTTCCGATTACAATGGCTACTTTCCCCGAATAATCAGCCTCGTCGTATGCGAGGCTTCCTTCGTTTACGGAGGATACCAGTATGCGTGCACCCAGACGCTTCAATGTTTCAGCCGCTTCCACAAGCTGCTGCGAGAAGACAGGGAGGCGGAAGAGAGCGCCCATGGTGGCCCGCACAACCTTTCCGTTGAACAAGTCCACACTTCCCTTGCCCATGATCACGGCATCAACACCGGCTGCTTCGGCTGTGCGCAGAATGGTTCCCAGATTTCCGGGGTCCTGAATCTCATCCAGCATCAGCAAAAGAAACGCTCCTTCTCCTGCAGACGACAACCAGTCCTGCCAGTTTGGCCGGGGCTTCTTCACTTCCGCTACAATGCCCTGCGGCGACTTGGTTTCTGACAGCTTGGCCAGCACAGCCGGAGCAGCGGCGATTACCTGAACGGAAGAATCCCGGCGGTGCAAAGCCTGTTCACATACGGGATCCAGCCCCCGCTCGCTGTCGTAGACAACCGTGACGACTTCTGCGTCAGAGCGAAGCGCTTCCTCCACCAGGTGTACACCTTCAACGAGAAAGCTGCCCTGTTCTTCCCGGCCTTTTCGGTCCAGCAGCTGGTGCAGCCGCTTCACCAGAGGATTATGTACGGAGGTTATCACATCAAGCCGCATGGTTACGCCTCTTCTTCAAATTCTTTCAAATCCTTGTTGTTGCCGATGACAACCAAAACGTCGTTGGGCTGAATCGTTTCATCCGGACGTGGAGCGATGTTGAACTTCTCGCCGCTCTTGATCGCAATCACGTTGACGCCGTACTGGGCTCGCACGTCGAGCTGACGCAGGGTTTTTCCCACCATTTTGGACGAAACAACGACCTCTGCTACACTGTAGTCTTCCGCCAGCTCAATAAAGTCAAGCACGTTGGCGGAAATCAGGTTGTGGGCCACGCGAACCCCCATGTCCCGTTCAGGGAAGACGACGCGATCGGCTCCCACCTTGTACAGCACCTGACCGTGCCGCTCGTTTTGGGCTTTGGCCACGATCTTTTTCACACCCAGTTCCTTGAGGATCAGCACGGTCAAAATGCTTGCCTGAATGTCAGCACCGATCGCAACAACGACCACGTCAAAGTTGCGAATCCCGATCTCTTTCAGCGCCCGCTCGTCCGTAGAGTCCGCGGCTACGGCGTGAGTCACGAACTGAATGTTTTCGTTAATTCTCTCTTCGTCTTCGTCAATCCCCATCACTTCATAATCCATCTCATACAGGGTTCGGGCCACACTGGACCCAAACCGTCCCATGCCGATGATCGCAAACTGCTTCGACATTATGTTTCACTCCTTTAGACTGCTTCGATTGGCATTATATCACAACGATTCGGGCGACCACAAAACGAGTATGTTGACGCCCGAACGAACGAATACTAAGGAAGGAAGCAGCTCATTACCTAGCTGAGGGGAGTAGTGGCAAGCATGAACATCAATGCGCTCAATCTGCGCCAAGCAATCATGTACAAAATGCAAGGTTCAGATGCAAACGCCGTGGCAGAGACGATTACGGACGCCATTGCCTCCGGTCAAGAAAAGACCCTGCCGGGATTAGGGGTACTGTTTGAAGTCCTCTGGCAGCACAGTGATCAGGCCAGCCGCCAGCAGATGGTGTCAACCATCGCGGAACATCTGCCGAAACAAATGACCTCACCCGTGTAATGAAGTCGGCAGAGTGCGCCTGACGCGCAGTATGGGAGGAGAGACACACTGTCTCTCCTCAGTTTGTTGAGAAACCAATGGATTGTAGAGGGACCGATTCCTCCAGCTACCCGCGAGCTGTGACGACCTGCTAGCGTAGGGACGTGGGCGCGGGGATCAAGCAGCGCACCCCTGAGAAAACTTCGCAGTGACGCGGCTTTGGCGATGCCCCCGCGAATCGTCCCGGAGCGGACAGTGACACATCCCTGTGGGGAGGAGACGTTGTGTCAATATGTATGGAGAAGCCAGGCAGCCAGCACAACCTGCAAGAAACCCAACAGCGGCACTCCCAGGAGAAAGGCAGCATGCCTGGTCTTGTGACGAAACGAAAGCATGCCTGCCAATACTCCGAGGGCCCCTCCCCACGCTGCCAGTCCCAGCAGGCTCGATTCCGGAATGCGCATCGCTCCCCTTTTGGCAGCCTGTTTGTCCCAGGCCGTCAGATAGGCAGCATATCCGTTGACGACCAAAAGCCCGCTTCCAACAACATAAGGCATCTGTATAAACCATCCGTTGACAACCATTCCCCAGCTCAGCAGCAGAATTGAATTTCGTAAGCGTTTATGACGCTCCAACGCTTTTTTCATTGCCGTTACTCCCCTTTCGCGCGGGTAGCCCGGTTTGTCATGACCAGCCAGCGAATAATCCCCCCGGCACCAACCACCCCCAGCAGGATGAACAGGGCTTGAAAACCGTAGGAGCGGATGACCGGGATAATCGTTTCCACGTTGCGGCCAAAGACGTACCCAATGAGGTAGAATGCAGTCGTCCAAACCAACCCGATGGGATAGGAGAGGGCTGCATAGCGGCGGAACGTCATTCCTCCCATCGCCACAATGTACGGAACCAGGTGGCGAACTACCGGAAACAGGTAACTAAAGCACAGGGCAAATGTGCCGTACTTTTGCACAAGCGCCGTTGATCGCACGATGGAACGGTGCATTTTTTCCTTTTTGGACAACCACTGCAGAATGGGTTTTCCAAACCACTTGCCAAGCAGAAAGCCAATGGTAAGCCCCGAAGCCACACCCAAATATGCGACCACAAACGAATAAACCGGGTTCAAAAGAGCAATGGAAGCGAGAAAGCCCCCGGTCGCAACGACCAGCTCATCCGGAATGGGCAACCCCACAATCCCCAACCAGAGCAAAAAGAATATGGCTACATATCCGTATTGCTCAATGATTGCCATCAGCATGTTGATATCCATGTACGAAAATCCCCTATCTTCGCCATACAGCAGCGGTTTTCAGTGGGCACTTACCGGCCGCTCACTCGCAATCCAAATCCTATACCGATACGTACGTGATGTGAAAAAGTTACTTGTACTATTGTGCAATATGGACAAAGCTTTTATCAAGCTTGGAAATAAAAACGGGGATTTGCGGCGGCTGCGTGAATGAGTTGAGGGACCGATTTCCGGCTGGATCTGACGGACAATATCGCAAAGGAGACCACTTGTCAGCAGCCTGGCAGGAGGTCTCCTTTTGGTTTCGTACGATCAACCCACAACAGCATCCGCGCGTTTCACAACCACAAAGCTGTTGTCTCGATCGTATTGGTACGGATAATACATGACTAGAGCAAAGTTGCCCTCTGTCACTTCACCCGTGAGAAGCCATGTTTCCACGTCAAAAGAAACATGGGTTACGACAGTATGTTTGAAGTACTCCTTTTCGGAGGCAGTGTGCAGCGCAAAATCCTCGCGCAGATTTTCCTGCAGACGCTGCACTTCCTGGAAGATTTCCTGCATGTCCGGCTTGTCCAGCACATCTTTCCACCACAGCTTGCGCGGTCTGTGCTTCTGATTGTAGAGGAAGTCAAATTTCATCAGGCTGACCGCATGCTCCAGCTTGGGTACGTTTCTATTTCCGAGGAAATCATGCAACCGGGTAAACAGATCTTCCAGCTGATGACCGAATCTGCCCCATCCCTGCTCGTCCCAGTAATCGCCAAAGGTCTGGAAAAAGTCAAACGGGGTTTCAAAATACCGGGTAATGACCCACTCCAGTGTATGGTCCATCCGATGGGCGTTCCAGTATTTCTCCAGAATGTCTTCTGCGCGTTTGATTTTTTGCATGTCCTCGAACGACAGTACGTTGTTGCCGAGGATCTCATACGGCGCCTCGTCCATGTACACATAGCCGTGGTTGGCTGCCCGTGCTCGCACGCCGGTGCCTCGCAGCATTTTCAGAAAGCCAAGCTGCAGCTCTTCCGGACGGAGAGCGAACACGTCGTTGAACGTCTTTCGGAACGATTGGTAGTCTTCTTCCGGCAGTCCGGCGATCAAATCCAGGTGCTGCGCAATTTTGCCCGACTGCTTGATCGTGGTTACCGTATGCGCCAGCTTGTCAAATCGCTGAATGCGCTGAACCAGGCGGTTCGTTTCGTCATTGGTCGATTGCACGCCGATCTCGAAGCGGAAGATTCCCGGAGGCGCGTTTTCTGCCAAGAACTCCACCACGTCCGGTCTCAGGATGTCGGCCGTAATTTCAAACTGAAAGATCGTGCCGTTGTGGTTATCAATAAGGAACTGAAAAATTTCCATCGCATACTTCTTATGGATATTAAAGGTCCGGTCGACAAACTTGATGGTCTTCACGCCGTGGTCGATCAGCCGCTTCAAGTCCGCCTTCACCCGATCCAGCGGAAAATAGCGGACGCCGTCTTCAATGGACGACAGACAGTATTGGCACTTGAACGGACAGCCCCGTGACGCCTCAAAGTAGACGACACGGTTATCAAGCTCGTGAAGGTCATCCTCATAGGGAGAAGGAATCGTGTTCAAATCTTCAATTTGTGCGCGCGGCAGGGAAAAACGTACATACTCCCCTTCCCGATAGGCGATCCCCTCTACTTCCTTCAACCGGGGTGCCTCACCTGATTGCCTTGCCCGATCATAGGCTTTGCACAGCTCGAGAAACGTCTGCTCCCCTTCTCCGATAACAATCACGTCGAGATACGGATGCTTTTTCATCCATTCATCCGTATCGTACGACACCTCCGGACCGCCCAGCCAGACGGGCACATCCGGGCAGACCTTTTTCAGATTGCGAATGACGTCCAGGGTCTCGCGAATGTTCCAGATATAACAGGAAAACGCGACGACATCAGGCTTCCGCTTGTAGATGTCCGCTACGATGTTCAAGGTCAGGTCGTTAATCGTATATTCAACCAGCTCGATGTCCGGAAAGACAGGTTTGGCATAACTGCGCAAATACCGCAACGCCAGCGAGGAGTGAATGTACTTGGCGTTCAGCGTCGTCAGCAAAATCTTCATGTGCCCCGTTCCCTCCTTTTTCATTAGCATTCTATTATAGCATGGCAGAGAGGACTGGGGGCAAATGAAGAATATGGGCTGATCATCACTTGTTCAGCTCCCGGACGACGTGTCCCAGCTCGGGAATGATCAGTTTCGACATGGCAAGCCGAACGGCGCCTGTCGATCCCGGTGTGGAAAAGACCGCTTTCCCCCGATAGGTTCCGGCAATTGCGCGGCTCAGCATCGCTGCAGCGCCGATGTCTTCGGTGTAGCTGAGCATGCGAAACAGCTCGCCAAAACCTGGCATTTCCTTTTCCAGCAGTCCCTGGACCGCCTCGTAGGTCGTGTCCCGCCTGGAGATACCCGTCCCTCCATTCAGCAATATCACCTGCACATCGGGATGCGTTACTCCCGATTCGATGGCGGCGATGATCTCCCTCGGCTCGTCCTTGACGATCCGGTACAGGATAACTGACTGATTCGCCTCCGCCAGCAACTCTCTCATCAGTTGGCCGCTTTTGTCCGTCTCTTCGCTTCGCGTGTCTGATACTGTGATCACCATGCAGCCGACACTGCGCGGCGCTTCTTTCTTGTGTTCCGCTGTACTCATCGTCTCTCCTCCTGTTTTCTCGACTCATAAATGATGGGGGCAGTTGCCGGAATCAACTGTACAAATGATAACATTCTCCCGGGAAATCCATCCAGTTGCCTATCCCTCTCAAATTGACAGGGAGTTATACCAGATATCCCATCTTTCCCCTATAATCATGGGTAACAACCCGTTCGTGACGGGATCGTAACGGAGGCTTTTTTATGACACGTCCTTTTTTTGCCTTTCACTTTCACAAACAGAAGGAGAAGCCTCTCGCTGTTCAACTGGCCGAACAACTGCAGGTAGCCATCAGCAGGGGCGCATTCGTGCAAGCAGGCAATCAACTGGTCTCCCTTCGAGAGATGAAAGAGATCAGCGGGTGCTCACTGGAAACAGTAAAAAAAGCGTACGATCAGCTGGTAGCCGCAGGCTGGCTGGAGGCTGCGCACGGGAAAGGTTACTTCCTCACTGCCCACAGCAAGCAGGCACGCGACCGGATGTACCTGCAATCGCTGGAACTCCCCATGTCCTCGCTGGCAGATTCTACTCCTGCGCCGACCGAGGAGCTCCTTCGCCGATTACGGCAGGTACTGACTCACAGTCTGGACAGCCTGGGAGAACATCTGGAAGAGAAAAAAGCGAGGCGCTTGCAAGGCTCCATCGTCTTCCTCGAGCATCTGGCGAGCCGCGGCATTCCTCTACAGCCAGATCAACTGCTGATCTTTAACCGCAGCTCCAGCGGATTTCACTTTCTGGTGCAAAACGTCATGCAGCCAAACGACGTCGTATTCGTAGAGGAATACAGCTATCCATTTTTTCTGCGAATTCTAAGGCATCACGGCATGACCATTCGCCCTGTCCGTTTGGATGAAGAGGGCCTGTCCATCGCTTCACTGGAAGAAGAGCACCGGTTGTATCAGGGAAAATGGCTGCTGATCAACCCGCATTTTCATTTTCCCACAGGCATTTCGTACTCACACAAACGCAAACGGGCGCTGCTGGAATGGGCGGCCCGTTATGGTGTACCGATCGTGGAGAACGACCACCACGCAGATTTGTGGTTCCGTCAACCCAGCCGTACCCTCTTTCAGTTGGCTGCGGAGATGGACGAGGCAACACCGGTCTACTATTTGACCTCTCTCTCGAAAACCTTGACAAAAGAATTTCAGGTGGGGCTTTTGGTTCTTCCCGGAGATTTGCAGGAGCAGCTGCGGGAGGGGATAAAGGAAGCCTTCTCCCTCATCACGCAGGAGCCGTCCCTTCTCCTATTGGACGCAGCGGCCCGCCTGTTGCAAGACCCCTGGTTCCGCGACGTATACCTGCTCGAGCGACGAGCCCACTTTGCTTCCCGCTGGCAGCTGGTCCAGCAAGAGGTGCGACAAGCCCTGCCTGTTCACGCCAGCATTTTCCCCATCAAAGGAGGACTGAACACCTGGATTCAATGGGGAACTCCTTCTTTTCACGCCACCAGCCAGGAAAAACGAGTCGTTGCCACGCTTCGCGAGGAAGGGCTGGTGCTGACTCCCGGTTACGCTTTTCGCCTGCCCGAAGAACAGGAGGATGGAGTCGTCGTCCGACAGCCTGCTGTCCGTTTCCCCCTCTCTCCTCTTGACGAGCGGGAGCTTCGGCACTGGCTGCACCGTTTGGGAGCGGCACTGATACGCTAAAACCACATGATAATTAACCTGTTTTCTTTTCCAAAATGGTCTATTATACTTACTTGAGTTGGCATCCAAAGTACGATTGGTAATGTTCCTGTTTCAGGAAATACTAAGACAAACTCGGTGACTAGTAACAGAAGAAAACGAGGTACATTCGAACATGCTGAGAAAAATTCTGGATACGTTTCATTTGGATCCTCCCAAGACGCTGGTCCTCGGTTTTGCCATGATCATTCTGGCCGGAACCATCCTGCTTACGCTGCCTGCCGCCACCGTGGACGGTCAAGGGCTGCCCTGGCTCGACGCGATGTTTACAGCCACTTCGGCTACTTGCGTTACCGGGTTGGTCGTGGTGGACACAGGAACCACCTTTACCCTGTACGGCCAACTGGTCATCCTCTCCATGATTCAGGTGGGGGGGTTGGGCTTCATGACATTCGCTACGTTTTTCGCCCTGATCATGCGGAAAAAGATTTCTCTTCGGGAGCGACTGTTGCTTCAGGAATCGCTTAATCAGGTCTCCATCGAGGGGGTCGTTCGCCTGGCCAAGATGGTTCTCATCTTTTCGGCGATCACCGAGCTGCTCGGAGGGTTGCTGCTTGCGATTCGTTTCTCGTTCGACATGCCGCTGGGAAAGGCGATCTATTTCGGATTGTTCCACGCCATTTCGAACTTCAACAACGCCGGGTTTGACCTGATGGGCGAATTCTCCAGCCTGACGAAATATGTCGAAGACCCGACTGTCAATCTGGTCGTCTGCCTGATGATCACTCTCGGCGGGATCGGCTTTATGGTCGTAAACGAGTTGTACGAATATCGCCACACCCGGCGCCTATCCCTGCACACCAAGGTGGTCCTTGTGACCAGTGCCATTCTGGTAGCGGCGGGAGCACTGCTAATATTCTTGCTGGAGTATACCAATCCGAAAACACTGCAGCCTCTTTCGCCAATGGGTAAAGTTCTCGCTTCCCTGTTCCAGTCCATCACGCCGCGGACGGCAGGATCCAATACATTGAACGTCCCTGATTTGCAACAGTCCACGCTGTTTTTGATCATTATCCTGATGTTCATTGGGGCATCTCCGGGATCTACCGGGGGCGGAATCAAGACCACGACGTTTGCCACGCTGGTCGGAGCGGTGCTTGCACAGGTGAAAGGGAAAGAAGACGTGATCTTCTTCCGTCAGCGAATCTTGCCTCACATGATTTACAAATCCCTGACGGTTACCATGAGCGGCTTGTTCCTGGTGATGCTTGTCACGATGATCCTCTCCATTACCGAAGTGGGAGCAGACTTCCTGATGATCCTGTTTGAGGCCACATCGGCATTCGGTACCGTCGGCCTCTCCATGGGGTTGACGCCGTCGCTTTCCCCAATCGGCAAGACGATCATTGCCTTTACGATGTTTGCCGGCAGGGTGGGACCGCTGACGATTGCCTTTGCCCTGGCCCAGCGCAAACAAAAAGAATACTACCGATACCCAAAAGGAAAGATCATGATTGGGTAAATTACCCACCCGGCAAAAAACCCCGTCATCAGCCCAACGGCCGAAGAGACGGGGTTTTTTTCGTCCATTTTCCCAAACACAGGGCGAAGAGACTCCAGATGCCGCTGACGTACAGCGGATCGATCCCGGTATGGGGCATACCCAGCCACGTCCAAGCCAGTGCAGCCATCGGGGCGCCCCAGACAGCCCACACTGCCCAGCGAGGGTCAATGGGCCCGAAGCGAAGCAAGTAAAACAATAACGGCAGGAAAATCGTAACGCCACGCAGCGTCATGGCCAGGAATGCCCACCTTAGAATGAGTGCGTCGGAATCTAGGCACACCATGACGTACCCGATTGCAATGACGGCAAGTATCAAGGCTCGGGACAAGGCCAGCTTGCTTTTCTCCGTATCGAACCGGGACGTATACCGCAAAATCACGTCCCGGTTGAGGATCGTGGCGATGCTCAGCGTCAACGCCGCTCCCGTCATGACTACCGACAACAGTATGACAGCGTAGGCCGCTCCGGAAAACCAGAGTGGCGCATGACTGAGAAAAAACTGCGGAATCGCTTCCCGCGGGGACAAATTCGGATGAACGTCATGCATGTACAATCCAATCCACGCGCTCACAATCCCGATCAGGATGATCACGATCCCCGCAGCGATGGATCCTTTCCTTGCTTCCCTGGCATTGAGACTGGCAAAGATCGGCTGCAGGTACGCTTGCGTGGAAAAAATTCCAACCACCATCGCGCCCCCCTGTGCCCAGCCCAAATTGGCTTCCGGCGCGAGCAGGGAGAACCGCCCTTCTGTCCACCAGCGCAGATACGTTTCACCGCTTCCGTGTCTCCACAGCCACACGCCGGTACATGCCAGGAGCAGTACCAGCATGACGGTCTTCAAGGTGCCGACCAAACTCGCTCCCATGAAACCGCCGGCAAGCACGTAGGCAAAAATCAGCAGCGCAGGCACTACGGCCAGCCAATGGAGTTCGGCCTGCCAAAAGACGGAGACGAACGGCAAGGCCGCAAGCAGTTGGGCAATGACTTGAATGAACATTCCCAATGATAAGAATATACTGGCGCCAAGCTGTGCGCGCTCGCCGTACTGTGTACCGATCAACTCGGGCAGCGTCTCCACGTGCAATTGAAGAAGCCGACTGGCAAACAACCCCAGCAAAATGACAGCCAGACCTCCCCCCAACGTAAACCAAAGCGCAGAAAGTCCATATTGAAAGGCAAGTTCTCCCGTCCCCACTATGGAGGTGCCCCCTACAAAACCGCCGACGAGCGCTCCCGCCACCATGCTGGAAGGAAGCCTTCCGCTGGCGTTGGTAAAATCGCTCGTTTTGCGCACAGACCGTTTCGCCGCCACTCCGGCAACCACCGTGCTGGCCAACACGGCGAAAAAGCTGATGACAAACTCGGCAGATGTCATGCCGATTCCCTCCACAAAATAAAGACTGATACGATCAATGACTTCAGTATATCATAAGAATCGTTCTTCTTAGATTATTTTTCGACAACACCAAATGAATGCCTGCGTCCCTGGAGAGAAATGCGAGAGCACCGGGACTTTTGAGAGAGGCAATCGAAAAGGTTCCGTCATGGTGTTCCGTTGAATGACCGCTTCTGCTTCCTGCAGCTGCCAGGGATCATGGTAAATGTCGCCCATGTATACCCTCTGCCCGTTGCGGCTTTTGCAACAAAACATGTATCGTTCTGTCAGCCAGTGCTCGAGGGTTCCTTCTTTTGGCGTGAATAACGGGGATACGGGACGATAGCTCCCCTGAAACATGGCAGCGGATTCAGTCGTGCCGACACGATCCGTATGGAAATGGACGTGGCGGTCCTTGATCTCCATGGACATCTTTGCCCGATAGTACGGGAGGTGGTACCACGCCCTGGCAGCATGGATGATGAACGGGTTGGAGGCATCCAGAGTCATAAAGAAAACGCCCGGTTTTTTGTTGACTTGAATGTATGTTCTCACGTTCATTTCCGGAAAAGGCACGGTATAGGGGATTATTGGAAAAAATTTCAACCGGATCAGACTCATTTCAAAAGCGATAATCCCGATCCACGCCTGCCCGTCAAATGTGTCCAATTCCAATATTTCAGGGACGAACGGCCGCAACGAATCAACAGAAACCGGCCAGTGGGCAAACAAAAGGTTATCCCACTTTTGCGTCATGATCCATGTATTCTTGATGGCAGTTCCCTCCAATCAAGACGGAAAATCAATATTTTTGAAACATGCTTAGGGCAGATCGTTTTTTTGTTGGTTTCCGAGGCAGGTCAGTCAAATCAGGAGGGACAGACGGCGGCGGATCGCTCTGTTTTGCGTTTTCAAACGGCAGATGAGCCAGACGAACCTTTGTCACCTTGCTCGTCCATTCGTCAAGGGCAATCAAATCATCCGCGTTCACTTCGCTAATGGACGTTTTGCCCAACGCTCGAATGGCTACTTTCATTTCTTCTGTAAAAGAAGTAAAAAATCTCTCCAGATAGAAGGCAGCTTCTTCCTGGTTGAATTCATTTTTTAGTCTGCCTGGATAAAAGGCGAGCTCGGTAGGGGGTTCCCACGGAATTGCCTTGGTTACCTGGTCGTGAGTCATAGCCCAAAGCAGAGCTGTTCCCATAAATACACCATCCGCTCCCAGCGCGATCGCTTTCAAACAATCGCCCGGAACAGAATAGCCTCCGCCGCTCAACAGAGTAATTCGCTCTTTTACTCCTCGCTTCTTGAGATACTCGACGGCACGACAAAGCGCGAAAATGGTAGGCATGCCAAAATCGTCTTCAAGTATGGGGGCGCCACCCTTCGTACCCGCTTGTCCCCCGTCAATACTGATAAAATCGACTCCTGCCTGAATCGCTGCTTCCAGATCGGCTTCCAGCTGCCCGCTCGCACAGATTTTCACTCCGATCGGCACGCCCCCCGTCATTTCACGCAATCTGTCAACCAGGCTTCGAAGGTCCTCTGGCTTGTTAATTTCGCTGTGGCGCGAAGGTATTACGAGGAAATCTTTGTCGGGCGCCTGCAGAAGCTCACGTGCCCTCCCCTGCAGAAACTCGGACGGAATAAAACTCGCGGCACCCGCAGTAGCACCTTGGCCGATATGAATTTCGATTGCATCCGCTTGGCGGAGAATCTTCGGCTCTTTTGCCCAATGGCCTGAGCTGTACTGCAAGATGTAATACTTGGCGTTTTCTCGCTCTTCAGGTAAAAAAGGACCTTCACCAGAATTCGTTGAGGTTCCTACGGCAGCCGTTCCTTTGGCTATGGCTATTTTGATTTGCTCAGACACTCCGATCCCATACCCCATCGCTCCTGCCATGAGGGGAATGTCCATCCTTAACGGTTTTTTCGCCTGCGGCCCGATTGTCAGGCTCATGTCAACGGGATGGGTTTCTGCTGCCGGCAACGTCGCCAATTGGGCCGGCGAAAAAATCAAGCCGTCAAAATGGAGAAACTTGCGCGGACTGCCAAACGGTCTTTCTATCACCCCGCCCGTCGTAGCGCGCAAGCTGTTTTCAATGACAATTCTGGGGCTTATTTTGGTCATCGCCGTTACCATTTCCCAGATATTTTCCGCGTAGCGATCCGACATCAACCGTTTTGTGAAACGTCCAACCATCCATTTTATGAAGGGTCTGGCAAACAGCAGCATAAGAATGAATGTACAAACCATTGCCAACAAAGCCCCGGCAAAGGATCCGACGAGAAAAGAAAACCACTTGATTTTCATGTCATTCCCCTCCTCGCTTCACTCACCTAAATTATGCGCCAAAATTTGGTTCTTATACGTACACAAGAAAACCCAGCCGACTTAAGCTAACGCTTCGCCGGCCGGGGCCCCGAACACTTTTCTAGCGGCTGTATGGGATGTCCAAATTTATAAATTCTTATACACGAAAGAAAGCCCCGCCTCATCCATTCAGGATGACAAGCAGGGCTTCTTTCTATTGGTGAATAGGTTGTTTCGACAACTCGGCGAGAACCAGTTGGCCCATCTCCTCGGTGCCAATCGCTTTGCTGCGGTCTGACGCGATATCACCCGTACGGTGACCGGCCTCCAGAACAGCCCAGACGGCACGCTCCACTGCATCTGCGGCGGCGTCCATGCCAAGTGAATGGCGAAGCAGCATGGCTGCGGAGAGGATGGTTGCCAACGGATTGGCGATTCCCTGACCGGCGATGTCCGGGGCAGAGCCGTGAACCGGTTCGTACAGGCCGAAACTGCCCTCGGCCAGACTAGCCGATGCCAGCATCCCGATGGAACCGGTCAGCATGGCTGCCTGATCGCTCAAAATGTCGCCAAACATGTTTTCCGTGACGATCACGTCAAACTGCTTGGGAGCACGAACCAGCTGCATGGCGCACGAGTCGACCAGCATGTGGGTAAGTTCTACATCGGGGTAGTCGACAGCCACCCGCTCTGCCACCTTGCGCCAGAGACGGGAGCTCTCCAGCACGTTTGCCTTGTCAACGGAGACAAGTCGTTTCTGTCGTTTGCGGGCGATCTCAAAGGAAACCCGAATGATGCGCTCAATCTCCGTTTCGTGGTAGATGCATTGATCCAATGCAACTTCGCCATGTTCCGTCGAGTAGCGTTTCTTTTCTCCGAAGTAGATGCCGCCGGTCAATTCGCGAACGACAATCAGGTCGACGCCGGAGACCACCTCGGGTTTCAGCGAAGACGCTTCTACCAGCACCGGGTGCATCGTCGCCGGACGGATGTTGGCGAACAGTCCAAGCGCTTTGCGGATGCCTAAGAGACCCGCTTCCGGCCGCAGATGGCCCGGATTTTGATCCCATTTGGGACCACCGACGGCCCCAAGCAAGACTGCGTCCGCCTTCTTGGAAAGGGTCAATGTCTCTTCCGGCAGCGGCGTCCCGTCCGTGTCGATCGCGATTCCGCCGATGCGTCCGTAGGAAAATTCAAAAGTGACTCCTGCCTGTTCAGCTACCAGGTTCAGCACCTTGACCGCTTCCGCCACAATCTCCGGTCCGATGCCGTCCCCGGGCAGAACGGCGATACGATACGTTTGCTTCATTTGCTCATCCCGCTCTTCTTTCATCATATTTTTCTCTTTATCCGTTCTCTTCCTGGTTTCTCACTCACTATCCCGATAACTCCTAGTTCACGGCAAGCGGCATCGATTCCCCGCGTCGTTCCACGATTTTATTGATGGCTCTCACGTAAGCGATCGCGCTTGCCTCCAGTACGTCCGTGCTTACGCCACGGCCGGTCACGGTAATCTCTCCCTGCTGCAGACGGACGAACACTTCCCCTAAAGCGTCCTGTCCCTGTGTCACGGAAATGATCTTGTAGTCGGCCAGCGTAACGTCTTCTCCTGTCGCCCGATCGATTGCCTTGTAGATGGAATCGACGGAACCATTGCCACATGCCGCTTCTTCGCAAATCGTTCCGTCCGCGCGAACCAACCTCACGCTGGCGGTCGGCATGGACAGGTTGCCGTAGGACAGCTGAACCGATTCCAGGCGATAGGACTCGGCCGCCGGAACAATCTTGGCGTCAACCAGCGCGAGGATATCGTCGTCGCTGATCTCTTTTTTCTTGTCGCACAGCACCTTGAACGCGGTGAAAGCCGTGTCGATCTCCTGCTGTTCCAGATGATAACCGAGCTCCACCAGCTTTTCCTTGAACGCATGGCGTCCGGAGTGCTTGCCGAGCACCAGTTTGTTGGACTTGAATCCGACTGTTTCCGGGCGGATGATCTCGTAGGTCGACGCTTCTTTCAGCACGCCGTCCTGGTGAATGCCGGATTCATGGGCGAATGCGTTGGCACCTACCACTGCCTTGTTGCCCGGCACGATCATACCGGTCAGACGGCTTACCAGCTGACTTGTACGGGCGATTTCCTTGAGATTGAGCGCGGTGGTCGCCTGGTAATAATCCTTGCGGGTCTCCAGTGCCAGCGCCACTTCTTCCAAAGCGGCGTTTCCGGCCCGCTCGCCGATGCCGTTGATCGTGCCTTCCACCTGGGTCGCTCCCGCTTCGATCGCCGCCAGACTGTTGGCTACTGCCATTCCCAGGTCGTCGTGACAGTGACAGCTGAGGCGTACCTTTTCAATCCCCGGCACGCGCAACATCATCTCGCGGAAAAGGTTGCCGTACTCTTTCGGCGTCATATAGCCGACCGTATCCGGCAAGTTGATGGTCGTAGCTCCCGCCTTGATCACCGCTTCCACCACTTCGGCGAGAAACGGGATCTCCGTGCGTCCCGCATCTTCCGCCGAAAACTGCACTTCCGCAAAGTATTTCTTGGCGTACTTCACCGCTTCCACCGCGCGTTCCAGCACCTGTTCCTTGGTCATGCGCAGTTTGTACTGGCGATGGATCGGCGATGTGGCGATAAAGACGTGCAGGCAGGCGTTTTGCGCGTGGCGCAGAGCTTCATACGCCTTATCCATGTCGTCTTTGGTGGAGCGTGCCAGAGTGACGATCGTGGAATTTTTTACGCGCCGTGCTATTTCTGCAACGGATTTTTGGTCGCCGGGAGAGGCGGCGGCAAACCCCGCCTCAATCCGCGTCACACCAAGCTTTTCCAGCTGAAGGGCAATTTCCACCTTTTCGTTCATGCTGATGTTCACACCCGGCGACTGTTCCCCGTCCCGCAAGGTCGTATCAAAAATCTCGATGGTACGCATGTACTCTCCACCTCCTGCTTTTTTCCCCTATCCCTTTTCTGCCTGAAATCTTACTGGCCTACGGTTGCTTCCGCTTTTTTGTTCTCTTTGTTTAGCCAGGACATCATGGCACGCAGTTTTTGGCCAACCTGTTCGATGCCGTGTTCACTTTCCAGGCGGCGGCGGGCGTTAAACCCTGGGCGATTTGCCTGGTTCTCCAGGATCCAGTTGCGGGCAAACGTGCCGTCCTGGATTTCCGCCAACACCTTTTTCATCTCCTTGCGAGTCTCGTCCGTGATGATGCGGCGTCCAGTGCTGTAGTCACCGTATTCCGCCGTGTCACTGATGGAGTAACGCATCCGCGCCAGACCGCCTTCGTACATCAGATCGACGATCAGCTTCAGCTCGTGGAGACATTCAAAGTAGGCGATTTCCGGTTCGTAGCCTGCTTCCACCAGCGTGTCAAAGCCGGCCTTGACCAACTCGGAAACACCGCCGCAAAGAACTGCCTGCTCACCGAACAGATCCGTTTCCGTCTCTTCGCGGAAGGTGGTTTCAATCACGCCTGCCTTGGTGCAGCCGATGCCGCTTGCATAGGCGAGGGCAACCTCTTTTGCCTTGCCGGTCGCATCCTGGTACACGGCGATCAGGCCTGGTACGCCGAAGCCCTCCTGATAGACGCGGCGAACGAGATGTCCCGGGCTTTTCGGCGCGACCATGATCACGTCGACGTCTGCCGGCGGCACGATTTGACCGTAATGGATGTTGAAGCCGTGCGAGAAGCAGAGTGCGGAGCCGGATTTCAGGTTTGGTGCGATCTCATCGCGGTATACCTGTGCCTGGCGCTCATCCGGCAAGAGAATTTGCACGACGTCTGCGCGGCTCGCAGCTTCTGCCGGGGTATATACCTGGAAGCCGTCTTTTACTGCAACATCCCAGGATTTGCCCTGACGAAGACCGATGATGACGTGGTAGCCGCTGTCACGCAGATTTTGCGCTTGCGCATGTCCCTGGCTGCCGTATCCGATTACGGCAATGGTTTTTCCTTTCAATGCCTCTTTGTTTGCGTCTGCCTCGTAGTACATTTTTACCATGATTGTTTCCTCCTTGGATTGTTTGAAATGGGTCTATCAAAATGTTCTGGATTAAACGGTTGCCGGTGCTGGTACAACACTGCGCGCCATGGCGATTGAGCCGGTTCTCGTCAGCTCGATGATCCCGTAGCTCTGGAGCAGAATGAGCAAGGCGTCAATTTTTTCGGTATCACCGGTGACCTGAATGATCAACGAACTTGGTCCGACATCCACAATGGCGGCACGGAAGGGTTCCACAATGGCGTTCAGTTCAGCCAGTTGGCTTGGCGCTGCGTTGACCTTGATGAGCGCCAGTTCCCGGGAGACAAACGGGTTTTTGCTCAGATGGGTCACGGAGATGACGTCAATCAGCTTGTTCAGCTGCTTCATCAACTGATGAATTTGGTGATCGTCTCCCCCGGTGGTGATGATCATCCGGGACAGCCCCGGTTCTTCGCTGCCCCCGACCGTAATGCTGTCGATGTTGAACCCGCGCTGCCCGAACAGATTGGCGACGCGCGTCAGAACCCCGGGGTAGTCGTTGACGAGTACGGCAATGGTATGTCGATCCATCTATTCGTCCCCCAATACCATTTGATCTAAGGTGTTGCCGGCGGCTACCATCGGATAGACGTTTTCTTCCGGTGTGACGCGGAAATCGACGACTACCGGCCCGTCGTGTTGGAGCGCCTCGGCCCAGACGGCTTCCGCTTCATCAGGCGTGGAAGCTCGAAGACCTTTTACCCCGTAAGCTTCCGCCAGCTTGACGAAATCCGGACTGCAGGTGAGATCGATCTCGCTGTAGCGGTTGTCGTAGAACAGCTCCTGCCACTGGCGGACCATGCCGAGACACTGGTTGTTGATGATTGCCACTTTAACCGGCACCTTGTACTGGGCAACGATCGCCAACTCTTGATTGGTCATCTGGAAACCTCCGTCTCCCACCACCGCAATCACGGTTCGACCCGGATTGGCGATCTGTGCTCCGATGGCCGCCGGAAAGCCAAATCCCATCGTTCCCAGTCCGCCAGAGGAGATAAAGGAACGGGCGTGCTTGAACTTGTAGTACTGTGCCGTCCACATCTGATGCTGGCCGACGTCCGTCGTCACGATGGCTTCCCCGTCCGTGGACCGGTACAAAAGCTCGATAACCGCCTGCGGCTTCAACTGGTCACCGTCCTTGCGGTAGCGGTATGGATATTGCTCCTGCCAGGTTTTCAGCTGCGCAATCCACTCTTCACTGTCGCAGGCCTTAGCCAGCGGCAGCGCCTTTTGCAGGGTGCTTTTCACGTCTCCGGCTACGGTGACGGCGGTCGCCACGTTCTTGCCCAGCTCTGCGGGGTCAATATCGACGTGGACGATGCGCGCTTTCGGGGCAAACTCCTTCGTCCGTCCCATCGTGATCCGATCGTCGAAGCGGGCTCCCAGACCGATGACGCAGTCGGCGTTCAAGAGCGCCTGGTTGGCTGTATAGCTGCCGTGCATACCTGGCATTCCCAGTGCCAGCTCGTGAACACCTGGGAAGCCGCCCAGTCCCATGAACGTGTTGATCACCGGGATCCGGGTCTTCTCGGCAAAAGCCAGCAGTTCTTTGTCCGCTCCTGCGGCGATGATGCCGCCCCCTGCGAGAATGACCGGCCTTTTCGCCGCCTGGATCACGGCGAGGAAGGTGTTCACCTCTTCATCGGACGGTACCAGCGTATCCATGTAGCCGCGAACCTCTACCGTCTCCGGATAGGTAAACGGCGCTTTGGCGTTGCATACGTCTTTCGGGATGTCGATCAGCACCGGCCCCGGTCTGCCTGTTGTAGCGATGTAAAACGCTTCTTTGACGACTCGCGGCAGATCCCGGATGTCGCGGACAAAGTAATTATGCTTGGTAATCGGGATGGTGATTCCCGTGATGTTGGCTTCCTGGAATGCGTCCGTCCCGATCAGATGCTGCGGGACGTTCCCCGTGATACAAACCAACGGCACCGAGTCCATCTGCGCGGTGGCGATGCCCGTCACCAGGTTGGTGGCGCCGGGGCCAGAGGTGGCAATAACGACGCCGGGCTTTCCTGTCGCCCGCGCATAACCGTCAGCCGCGTGAATGGCTCCCTGTTCATGTCGCGTCAGGATGTGCTTGAAGTAGCCGCCGTACAGGGAATCGTAAATCGGCAGAACAGCTCCTCCCGGATAACCGAAGATGTACTCCACCTGCTCCAGAACAAGGCAGCGGAGCAGCATTTCCGCCCCGGTCACCTCCTCACCGAACGGGATATTCGGTACTTTTTTCCTGTCCTCTAACTCGGCGATTTGAACACTCATCTTCTCTCCTCCTCCCACATGACTCTCTGAAGTTTCTTTCATAAAATAAAGAAAACCCTTCCACCCCGACACGTTTTCCATGTCTGTTTGGGGCGAAAGGGTTCGCGGTACCACCCAAATTCATCGGCGCCTCACGGTCAGCCGATCTCAACCAGTCGTAGCACAATCACTCATACGTAGACTGAAAACACCGTAACGCGGGTTAGACGGCCTTACCTACTACCGACGGGATATCGGGTTCAGCAGGCGGCTCAGAGGTGAGCAATGTCACGCATTCTTACCCAGTTCTCATCCCCCTGGGCTCTCTGTAAAGAAGAGGCGTGCCAAAATCCTCATCATCGCCTGTATATTATTGGAATATTTCCAATTGTGTACTCTTGTCAGAAAATAAAGTGTTACGATTGATTATAGCTAGGCACATGAGGGGTGTCAATGAGATCAAGATTATTTTTTCAGACTTTTGTCCGAGCGATTGATCACTCAAAAACCGTACAACGGCGCGGATTATGGGTGTAAGCGTATACATAAAAACCGCTCCTCCCTCTACCCAAGAGGAGCATCCCTGCAAACGCAAAACAGACCGTCGTCCCCGATGGGGCGGCGGTCTCTTCTGTTACGTTTCGATGATCAATCTCTCCTGCAGCCCGTTGATTAGCACACGGGCCACTTCCGGGCGTGTAAACTCCGGAGGCGGCGTCTGTCCGCTGCGCAGCATCTGGCGGACTTTCGTCCCGGAAAGCGTGAGATGCAAGCTGTTGTCGTGCGGACAGGTTTTGGTCGTGGCCATGCCCTGGCATTCGGTACAGTAGAAGCTGTGCTCGAAAAACAACAGCTGAATCCCCAGCTCGTCGGGTGCAAACTCGGAAAAGATGTACTGTGCATCGTAAGTGCCGTAGTAGTCGCCTACCCCTGCGTGATCGCGGCCGACGATGAAATGGGTGCAGCCGTAGTTTTTGCGGATGATGGCGTGAAACACGGCTTCTCTCGGGCCAGCGTAGCGCATCGCGGCGGGAAACGCACCGAGAAACACGCGATTAGCCGGATAGTAATGCTGTAACAGGACAAGATAGCTCTCCATCCGGACTGAAACGGGAACGTCATCCGCTTTCGTCTCCCCGACCAAGGGATTGAGAAACAGACCATCCACAATCTCCAACGCCGCTTTTTGGATGTATTCGTGCGCTCGGTGTACCGGGTTGCGGGTTTGAAAGCCTACTACCTTTTTCCATCCCTTTTCCTTGAACAGGGCCCGGGTCTGTGCAGGAGTGTAATAGTACTCGGGAAACAGCGACGGCGTCGGGCGCTGCCACACGTCAATCGGTCCGCCCACATAGAGATTGGGCTTTTGGTACAGCTTTTTCACGCCGGGGTGAGCGTCATCCGTCGTTTGATAGACGTAGAGCGCCTCCCGTTTTTTATCGGGCGAGTAGCAGCTCTCTACGGTGAGCACTGCGTAGCTTTTCCCGTCATCACCCCGCAGCAGCAGGCGTTCGCCCGGCTTTACGTCGCCGTACACGGTTTCGTCGACGGCCAGAGTGATCGGCAGCGACCAAACCGTTCCGTCAGCCAGTCGCATCGACTCTACCACATGATAATAGTCCGCTTCGTTCATGAAGCCGGTAAGCGGCGAAAAAGCCCCGATGGCCAGACATTCGATATCAGACAGCGTCCAACGGTCAACGGTAACGGACCGGAGCGACTCCGCATCCGGTAACGTACGCCGCTTTTCCACGATGCGGTTTACCAGCGTACCGCCATGCGGCAGGATTGTATGTGACATGGTATCTCCTCCTGGCTCGATTATTTGTGCAGGCCGCATTCCGTTTTGTCGAATCCCGACCACCGTCCCGCCCGCGGGTCTTCGCCGGGCTTGACCGGACGGGTACAGACGCTGCATCCGATGCTTGGAAAATGTTGATCATGCAGGGGATTGTACGGAAGCTCATTCTCGCGGATGTAGCTCCATACCTGCTCGTGGGTCCACGCAGCAAGCGGATTGCACTTGACCAAATGGAACTTCTCGTCCCACTCCAGCTTTTTCGCTTGGGCCCGGGTTGGCGCCTGTTCGCGGCGGATCCCGGTGATCCACGCATCGAAGTGGGAGAGGATGCCTGCAAGAGGTTCCACCTTGCGAATCTGGCAGCACAAGTTGGGATTTTTCTCCCACAGGTTTTCTCCGTGGAGCTCGGCCTGTTCGGCAAGCGTCAGCTTGGGCAGTACCTGAATAAAAGATACGCCGTACCGCTCCTGCAGGCGGTCGCGTGTTTCGTAGGTTTCAGGGAAATACTTGTTGGTGTCCAAATAGAAGATGGGCGTCTGCGGAGCCAGTTTTTGCAGCATGTCAATCAAGACAACGTCTTCTGCACCAAAACTGGAAGCCAGCGTAATGTCGGGGCCAAAGCGCTGAACTGCCCACTGCAGCACCTCTTGCGGACTTTTGCTCTCGAGGCGATACGCCCATAGGTTTATTTCCTCATTTGGTAAAGCGCGACGTTCGGACATGAAATACGTTCCCTCCTTGCTAGGCTTCGCTCTTCATCATATGAAGAGGGGAAAAAAGTGGATACCCTCCATGTATCAGAACCTGAAAAGATTTTCACGCTTCTTCGCATGGGAACGTTTCTGCAACAGGAAACAACCACCGTCAAGGTCGACGGTGGTTGTTTGATTACTTTTTACTATCCTCTTTTTCAACCGGCGCCACCGGGAAAGAGGTATGGGGCAGCACAGGCTTCGGTTGCACGGTATAGCCCTGTAACTGGAAGACGGAAGGTGCCACATAGGCTCCCATGCCACAAGGACAACCCCGCCGGGCGCACAACCAAAAAGCATACCGCTTGTAAGCGATATGCCTTCCCATCAACTGTTTTTTACCTGGTCAAGAGCGGGCTCGTTTGCCTTCTTCTGCCGAAGGTGTTGAGGTAAATGAGGCCGCTGACAGTGACAATGACAGCGAAGATCAGCAGCAGGTTGCTGTACAGATGCGCCTGTGGCCGGCCAACAAACGGCAGCAATGGGACGTCGAGGATACGGCTGTCAAGCAGACTGGCTACTCCTGCAGTACCTACAGCCCCGGAGATGAAAACAGCAAGACCATAAAAACCCATGCCGACGCCAATCTGATGAACCGGTAACGACTGTGTAATGGTTTCTGCCATCGATGTCTGGACAAAGGAAAAACCGATGTACATGATGACGAGAACGGCGCTCGTCAGCCAAACGGGTTTGTCGGTAAGTCCGGCCAATACCAGCAATGCCGCACTGATCAGCACAAATCCGATGCTGAAGGCGAAATGGCTGCCTCTCTTGGCTGTAATATGGCCGGAAACGGTACCGAAAATAACGGCGCTGAACGCACCGGGAAACATGACCAGACCGATATCGTCGGTGGATAAACCGTGCATCGCATGCAGCATGAGCGGAACGACAAAGACGATGCCCATGACAGACCCGAACAACAGAAAGCCAATGATCACGCCTGCGCGATAGCGGGCCCCTTTAAACAGCTCCGGATCCACGAAAGGATGCGGCACGCGCCTGACATGCAGAACGAACCAGACCGCTGCCAGCAGGCTGACGAGCAGGTACGGCCATTGCGGATTGGTGCAAAAGATGACCAAGGCGGAAATCGCTGCACCGAGCAAGACGGCGCCGAGAACATCGACTTTCCCTTTGCCATCCGTCTTCTCCTCTTTCGGCAAAAACCGGAGAAACGCCGGAAGCGCAGCAAGCGTAAACAGCGGAATCAGAAACAAAAGCGACCAGTGGAAGTAGGCGGAGACGTAGCCGCCGATCACCGGCCCGACGCCTACGGCAAACGAGGCGGTTGACGTAAACAGACCAAACAGCTTTCCTCTCTGCTCCGGCGTAAAATAGCGGCTGACGATAATCATCGTCAGCGCCGGAAGTGCCGAAGCTCCTGCTCCTTGCACCGCGCGGCTGACAATCACGAGCGGATACCATGCCTGGAGCAGCATGCCCACCAGCGAGGCGGCAGCATACATCGAAAAGCCAATCACAATCAAGCGGCGAAGATCGTAGATGTCGGCCAGTTTGCCGAATATTACCTGCCCCAGGCCAAAGGTAATAATGAATGTCGTTACCACCCAGCTTACTTCGGACGGCTGCAGGTGGAACTGTTCCGCAATCTTCGGTGTGGATACGTTGAATACTGTCTCGTTCAACACTGCGAAGAAAATCACATACACCACTAAACACGAGAATTTCCGCAGATCAAATGTTTTCTGTGAAGCTGAATCGGAATGCATGCATCTGTCCTCCTTGTACCTTTTGTCGTCTCAAAAAAATTGACTGAAACCATTTGAATCAGCCCCTTCCCTGATCAAGAAGAAAAGGCATACTGCTCGTAAGCAATATGCCTTTTGCTATATAAACAATAGAAAAAGCGTACGTTACGATGAAAGCAACCTACGCCATTTGGTGAAGAATCACACGCAGTTTCCGCAGGAATTACGCGAACACAAATGGATGGTACCATCATGTATGAAGTTAAATTGTAGAGTTCGAACCCTGTTCATGATAATGCACCACCTTCCTAAAATCACTCTTATTTGGAAAACTTTGCATGATGAACTTTATCATTGGTTTGCCTGTTTTGTCAACGTCTGTTTCCAGAACTCCTGCTCGGCGGCCCATTGACCGTAGGGGATATCGCTGATCGGCTTCAAATCCGCCAGCCTCAAGCCTCGAAGCATCTGCGTGTCCTGTTGGAGGCCGGGTTAGTCGTTAACCTCTTCATTCCAAAGTCAGTCAGGCACAGAGTAGGTAAAACGCTTAGTTGCAAAAAGGCACCCGATTCGGGTGCCTTTTCAGATGAGCCTATCTTACGCGTTCAGTTTGCTTTTTGCCACAGCTGCCAGCTCGTTGAACGCTGCCTTGTCGTTTACAGCGAGGTCTGCCAGCATTTTGCGGTTCACTTCAACGCCAGCCACTTTCAGGCCGTGCATGAGACGGCTGTAGGACAGGCCGTTCAGGCGAGCTTGTGCGTTGATACGAGTGATCCACAGTTTGCGGAAATCGCGCTTTTTCTGACGACGGTCGCGATATGCGTACAGCAGGGATTTCATTACCTGCGCGTTTGCGGATTTAAACAGGCGGTGTTTGGAACCGAAGTAGCCTTTCGCTAACTTCAGGATTTTCTTATGACGACGGCGTGTTACAATGCCACCTTTTACTCTTGGCATACTAAATTCCTCCTGGTCTGTCGGGCATGGCGGCTTCTACGTGAGCAGCACTTAGGGAGCCATACCGTGTATTATAGTGAGTCAGATGAAAATCTTACAAATACGTGATCAGTTGCTCGATGCGTTTTTGGTCACCTTTTGCAACGATTGCGCCTTTACGCAGGTGGCGCTTCGCTTTGGTGGACTTGTTGGCAAACAAGTGGCTGGTATAAGCGTGGTCACGCTTCAATTTTCCGCTACCGGTTTTTTTGAAGCGCTTCGCCGCGCCTTTATGGGTTTTCATTTTAGGCATGATAAAAATCCTCCTGTCTTAACTACCTGTTTACTGGATGTTCAAAAAGTCCGGGAAACATTGCCGGTTTTTTGAACTCCATCTTACTTGTCCGATTTCGGTGTCAGAATCATGATCATGCTGCGACCTTCAATCTTCGGCTTGCGCTCAACTACGGCAATGTCCTCACAAAGGGTTGCGACACGCTCAAGCACTTGCTGACCGATTTCGGCATGTGTGATCTCCCGACCGCGGAAGCGAATCGAGCATTTCACCTTATCTTCGTCCTCAATAAATTTGCGGACGTTGCGAAGCTTGGTTTGAAAATCGTGTTCCTCAATGTTGGAAGAAAAGCGGACCTCTTTCAGTTCGATAATCTTCTGGTTACGTCGCGCTTCCTTTTCCTTCTTCGCCTGCTCGTACTTGAACTTACCATAGTCCATGATGCGGCAGACGGGAGGCTTGGCTGTAGGAGCGACATTCACCAAATCCAGATCAGCTTCCTGCGCGATGCGCAGAGCTTCTCTGAGAGGCACAACTCCCAGTTGTGCGCCGTCCGGTCCGATCAAACGAACTTCGCGGGCACGAATCGCTTCGTTCACTAACATCTGATCCTTGCTAATAACTTGCCACCTCCGTCAGCTTTCGAGAAGTAACAAAAGCTCTCATTGAAGCCCATTCGCAGAAGCTGGTTCTTCTGCTTGGGAAGCTTTTGATGTCCTACAGAAAGTTTTCTTGCTTGCTGCCAGTAAACTTTCTTTCGTAGTAACAAAAATGTGCGAACGCTGATGCGCCCGCACATATCTCACCTAGCAAAATCAACACATTCGCACGAATGCTTTGCATAAGAGTGACCCGTCAACAGTCAGAGCAACTGACGTCGAACCAGGTGAGAAGCTGGGCGCTTCTGCTTGTTTCTCGAAGTATGAAGTGATTACACTTTCATAATCATACTGTCTGGATGGTGTCTTGTCAAGGCTTTACTTTACTTCTTCCACTTCAGCCGTAATTTTGGCGATGAACTCATCAACGGAGAGCGTGCCTTCGTCCCCTACGCCGCGCTTGCGAACAGACAGGGTGCCGTCCTGCATTTCCTTCTCCCCGATCACCAGCATGTACGGGATCTTGGCCATTTGCGCTTCGCGTATTTTGTACCCGATCTTCTCGTTGCGCGCGTCCAGTTCGACACGGATGCCGGCTTGCTCCATTTTTTCCCTGACTTGCTCGGCATAGGACACATGCGCTTCGTTGATCGTCATCAGACGAGCTTGCACCGGTGCCAGCCAGGTCGGGAACGCACCTGCATAATGCTCGACCAGAATGCCGATAAAGCGCTCCATGGAGCCGTACATCGCGCGGTGCAGGACGACCGGGCGGTGCTTCTCGTTATCCTGCCCCACATAGGAGAGGTCAAACTTCTCCGGCAGCTGGAAGTCAAGCTGGATGGTACCGCACTGGTGGCGGCGTTTCAGCGCATCGGTGATTTGGAAGTCGATCTTCGGACCGTAGAAGGCTCCGTCGCCCTCTTTGAGTTCGTACGGTTTACCCGACTCGTCGAGCACCTTGCGCAGGGAGCTTTCCGCGATTTCCCACAGCTCGTCGGAACCCATGGAGTCCTCCGGACGAGTGGAGAGCGCCACAGAGTAGTCGAAACCAAACACTTTGTAGATGCGGTCGATCAGTCCCATCATGTTCTTGATCTCGCTCTCGATCTGGTCAGGACGGACAAACACGTGCGCGTCGTCCTGACAGAAGGTGCGTACCCGCAGCATGCCGTTCAGGGCACCGGAGTACTCGTGGCGGTGAACCTGGCCAAACTCGGAATAGCGGATGGGCAGGTCGCGGTAAGAGTGAATCTTGTTTTTGTAGATCAGCATGTGGCCCGGGCAGTTCATCGGCTTGAGCGCGTATGTCGTGTTGTCCACCTCGGAGAAGTACATGTTTTCATGATAGTGCTCCCAGTGACCGGACTGCTGCCAGAGGCGCTGGTTCATGATGAACGGCGTGCGCACCTCGGTGTAGTGGGCCAACTGCTGCAGACGGCGGGAGAACTGCTCCAGCTCGTTGCGGACCGTAAACCCTTTTGGCAGGTAGAACGGCATGCCAGGCGCTTCTTCGGAGAACATGTAGAGCTCCAGCTCTTTGCCCAGTTTTCGGTGGTCGCGCTTCTTCGCTTCCTCGATAAAGTGCAGGTATTCTTCCAGTTCCGCTTTTTTCGGCCAAGCCGTACCGTATACGCGCTGCAGCACCTGATTGTCGGAGTTGCCGCGCCAGTATGCGCCGGCGACACTCATCAGCTTGAACGCCTTGATGTGGCCGGTCGACGGGAGGTGCGGCCCGCGGCAGAGGTCAAAGAATTCGCCTTGCTCGTACAGGGTGATCACGGCATCTTCCGGCAGGTCGCGGATCAGCTCCAGCTTGAGATGATCGTTAATGCCCTCAAAAATGCGGATCGCTTCCTCGCGGCTCACGACCTTGCGGCGGATCGGCAGGTCTTCCTTGATGATCTTCTCCATCTCGGCTTCGATTTTGCCCAAATCGTCCGGCGTGAGGGAAACCGGGATATCCATGTCGTAGTAGAAGCCGTCTTCGATAACCGGACCGATGCCCAGTTTTACGTCTTTGCCATAGATCCGTTTCACCGCCTGTGCCAGCAGGTGAGCCGTACTGTGGCGGTATACTTCAAGCCCTTCCGGCGAATCCAGCGTCACGATTTCAATTTCCGCGTCCTCATTTACAGGCGTGTAGAGGTCGACCACTTTGCCGTTGATTTTGCCGGCAATCGCTTTTTTCTTCAGGCTGGAGCTGATGGAGCCGGCGATCTCCTCAATCGAGATGCCCGACTCGTACTGGCGCACCGCTCCATCCGGGAACGTAATGTTGATCTGTGCCACGGTTGATACTTCCTTTCTTTTTCATGTGTAGTGGGGAGAAAAATAAAAAAACACTCATCCCAAAAAGGGACGAGTGTAGTTCTCGCGGTACCACCCTACTTCAAGCCGTAGGCCAAACATTGGCGGCACATTTCTTCGTCACGTCGCCTCTCCGTTGCTCACGTAGGTTACTACGCTCCGCTACTCACGGCTTCCGTTCCTCGAACTGCTTGCCACTGTTTGCCCTCCACAAAAATGGATTTGGCTTCTTCATTCCATAACGGTTGACCCGGCTGGCCGATACTAAAGGCGGATGCCCTGTTCCCGGCAGCTACTCAAAGGGGGTAGATCAGTACGTGTACACCGGCAGGCTCTCAGCCCAAGACCCGCCTCTCTGAAGGTGACATCCGTAATGTCCGTGTCCTTCTCATCGTATTTGACTTTATCCATTTGTTTCTCAACATTATAGTTGAGTCGGTTTGGTCACGTCAAGGGTGCGTCGGCTGATCAGGCAAAACGTACAGGAAGTGCAGAGCCGCAGCCGGTTGTCAAAAATGTTGTTGATTGTCTGTGCCAGCGCCTGCTTTTCCTCGGCGTGGTGCAATACAATCTGCTTCGGAGCCAGTGTGACCAAAGCGCTTACCAGATAGTCCTCTTCGCGGCACGATTGCTCCCCCACGCTGAGAATCGCATCCAGTTGGTCCAGCTGAATCTCCTCGCCCCGTTCGTCGTACAGGAGAAACTGTTTGCCGAGATCCGGAACCACGTGCACCAGCGGGTATTTCGTCTCCTGAACGGAAATGAAATAGCGGAGCAGGTCGACGAACTCCTGATACTGCTTGTCTTCCAGATACTCGTCCAATCCTGCCTCCACCCGTTCAAACAGGTCGTTCCAGTGTTCATGCAGGCGAAAGCGGACAAACCCCAGGAGGTTGATTTGGCGTTCCTCTTCCAGATAGTCAAACAGTTTGCGGTATACCTTTGCCTTGCGCGTCGCCATGTGGATCAGCGATGCTTCCTGGTCTCCCGTTTCCTCACACATCCGCAGGACGTACGGCAGGATTTCCGGCCACTCTTCCTCGGCTTCCTCCGCCTCCAGAAGAGTTGCAGCCATCTCCTCGATGATTTCAGGCTCCTTTATTTGAAAGATCCACTCCGTCAGTACGAGCGAAACAAAAGCTCGGGCAAAATCAATCGTGTCCGCATCGTACTCCGCCGCCGACCAGCTTTGAAACTGGAACAGGGTGAAGCGGGGGTGCACGACATCCTTGTATGTAATTTGTACCGGATCGGTTTTCACGCGCTCCGTTAACGTCTGTACGATTGAGCGAAATGCGGGACTGTACGTAGGGTTGTCTGTTTCCAGGTAAACATGAAAGGTCTGCATATCCATCCCCCCAATCGCAATGTACTTTAAGTATATGTCCGCCCCATGACGATATACTTTTAAACGGTTGGAAATTAGGACAAGGTTGCCTGGCATAAGCTTTTACAAAGGATGGGGGGGACGAAGTTTTGGGTCGTTTTCGATACAGGCGCACCATTCGCTGGCCGATTGCAAGAATGTCAAAACCTAAAATATATTTTTGGACGCTTATTGTCTTTATTGTGCTGACGGTTCAGTCGGTGTATCTGATTGAACAAAGATTGGAGCCCACCCTGTTGATTCTGGCAAAACAAAAATCGGAGCAGTTGGCAAAAGAAGCGATGAACGATGCGTTAACCAAAAAAATCTCTCAGATGAATTTGAATTTCGATGAAATTGTAAAAATGCAAAAGGATGCGGAAGGGAAAATACGCGGGGTTAATTTGGAATTTAAAGAATACTCGAGAATCGTGGGGGAAAGCACGCAGCGGATTAAGAGCAGACTGAAAGAATTGGAAGAAGAGAACATCAAAAGTTACATCCCCCTCGGCCTGGCTACGGGAAACAGCTTTCTTTCAGATATCGGTCCGAAAATCCCGATCACTTTTGTGCCGATCGGGTCGGTGAAAACCAGACTGGATACAAAACTGGTTGAGGCCGGAATCAACATGGTAATGGTAACCGTCTTTATTTACGTAGAGGTAAACCTGCGAATCGTTATTCCGTTTGCGACTGATCAGACGACGGTGACTACTGAGATTCCCATCACCCATTCCCTGGTCATCGGGGACGTTCCGTCGTACTGGTACAATAACCCGGAAGGAAAACCTGATGTGCCCCTTATCAAAGGACCAGGGTCAGTCACACCGTGAGTAATATCTTCGAAAGCAAATAAGAAAACCCAGCCGACTTTAGCTAACGCTGGTGTCGGCTGGGGCCCCGAACACTTTTCTAGCAGATGTATGGGATGTCCCAATTTATAAATTCTTATACACCCAAGAAAAAGACAGAGCCGATCAAGCGGCTCTGTCCCTTTTTTGGTCAATTCTGCATAACAAAGTCGGTTTCCGCCCACTCGCCCTCGCGGAACACGCGCAAGATTTCGTATCGGGTGTTGCGCTGTGCCGGAATTTTGCCCGCCTCCCGGATCAGCTGCAGGATCAGGTTGGTGTTCACCTTGTACGTACAGGCGGCTGCAGAAACGACGTTTTCCTCCATCATCGTGGAGCCAAAGTCGTTTGCCCCGTAAGAAAGGGACAATTTGCCAATTTCCGGTCCAACCGTTACCCACGAAGACTGGAAATTCGGAATGTTATCCAGCATCAATCGGCTGATTGCCAGGGTCTTCAAGTATTCCTCCGGTGTGTTGTTCACCGCTTTCATGTTGGTGTTCTCAGGCTGGAAGGTCCAGGTAATAAAAGCCGTAAAGCCGTTCGTTTCGTCCTGGGCTTCACGAATCCGCATCAGCGAGAGAACGCGCTCCTCCATCTCCTCGCCGAAACCGATCACCATCGTGGCCGTTCCCGGCAGACCTGCGCGGTGAGCGGCTTTTTGTGTCTCAATCCACTCCGTCCAGGAGCCTTTCAGTCGGGAAATTTTTTTGCGTGTGCGGTCGTCCAGTATCTCTCCCCCTGCTCCAGGCAGTGAATCGAGTCCTGCCGCCTTCAGCTGCTTCAGCACTTCCTCGATCGGAAGCCCGGACACCTGGGCCATCTTCTGAACTTCAGCCGTGGAGAACGAGTGCATCGTAATCTGGGGGAAACGCTGTTTGATACCCCGAAGCAATTCGAGATAGTATTCAAACGGCAGGTCAGGGTTTGTTCCCCCCTGCATCAGAATCTCCGTGCCGCCTACATCCACGGTTTCCTGAATCTTTTGGTAGATGGTTTCATTGGGCAGTACGTACCCTTCCTTCGAACCAGGGGGACGGTAAAACGCACAGAACCGGCAGTACGTATCACATACGTTGGTATAGTTGATGTTTCGTCCGATCACAAAAGTGGTAATCGGCTCAGGATGCCACTTTTGCATGACGAGATTGGCGGCATGGCCAATTTTTTCAATCTGGTCGCTCTCAAACAGCGCCAGTCCGTCTTCCAGGCCAAGGCGCTCTCCAGCAACAGCACGCTCTAAAATTTTATCGATCAAAAGGATCACTCCTCTCTCTTCATACCACGTCCATTCCCCATCCTACCACAAAAAAAGAACCCTGCCTATTGGCAGAGTTTAATCCGCTTAGCCGGTGATAGGGTCGTCGCTGCCTGCGCCTTTTTTTCGCGTGCCGCGAGTCGTCCGAATATCTGTCTGGCTGGTCAAAGCGGCAAGAGGATCCCCCATCTGGGGGGAAGGCCCCTCGTGCACCATCGCTGTCTGATCCGTTTCTGTCGCGTAGTGCTCCTGGCGATAGGTGGGCGAAGAGAAAATATGGCTGGCATTGACTGATGACTTGGGAGTCGGCAGCGGTTGATCGCCGGCAATTGTTCCCGTCTGCTGCGGGGGAAGCGACGATGGTTCCACTGCACTGCGCAGCCCTGTTCCGATACCGGAATGATCCATGGGTGCGGCGTGCATCTGTGCAGCCGGTTGATCCGGATGGATGGGCTGATAGCCCCGCAGGAGCTGGGCATTGTCCGCCTCGTGCAGCGTGGCCAGTGGGTAGTAGCCTCTGCGCTGCATGAATCCCCAGACTTCATACGCCTGATTGGCACAGTTGATCGCGCTTTGCAGAAGCACGTTGCGGATTTGCGGGTTGGCCGCCTCCAGCGCTGCGCTCATTTTTAGCTTCGCACCGGATTTGTGCAACCCAAGCATCACAGAAGCGACGTCCCGGTCGTCCATTTGTCCGGCATTTGAATGGGGTTGAGTCTGCAGCGGTTTGGCAACCGCCGAAGGCGTCAGCTGCACATTCGCCCGGTACGGTACGGCAGCGCCGATCCCTACTCCCTGAACAAGATGTACCATGCTGTTGTATTCGTTCTGCATGAACTGCAGTTGGGCAGTCAGCATCTGCTTCAGTTCCAGATCATGTACGTACGAACCAAACAGTTGAAGCGTGTTGCACGCGTCGATCGCTGCGTTTAACACTTCGTGCAGCTCAAGAACTTCATGGGCTCCATACGGGTATGTTTGCATTCAAATCCCTCCTGTTTCAGACAATCGCTAACAGTATGTCCGAAACAGTACCGCTGTAAAAGGATGATGACGCAACTTTGCAATCCATGAATGCAATGAGGGTGCCTGTCATATAGATAAAACTACAGAAACCTGTTCGTTTCCTGTATAATGAAATGGCGATATTTGATCATCGTCGATTGAAGGAGAAGCACATGTTTGAACAAATTACGCAAATGTTTATGCAATATGGAATCTGGGGATTGTTCGGGTTAGCCTTTCTCGACTCGTTCATCATTCCCGTCCCACCGTTTTTCCTGCAAATCGGCATGAGTTTGATAGAACCGGGAGCCGCTTTGAGGTACGCGACGGTCGCCTTCACCGGCTCCATCCTCGGTGCGCCCATCGGCTATTTTATGGGAAAATGGCTGGGCAAACCGATCCTGAACAAGCTTCTCCCTGAGAAATGGACAGCGCTTGCGACCGAGCAGTTCTCCAAAAACGGCGATGCCGCGGTCCTGATCGGGTCCTTTACGCCGATCCCTTTCAAAGTGTTTACGATCCTGACAGGCGTATTCAACTACTCGCTCACCAAGCTGATGCTGTTTGCCATCCTTGGGAGGGGAATAAAGTTCTATCTGATCGGAATTTTGTTCTACCTGTATGGAAAGCACGCCAAGGTATTGCTGGATGAGTATCTGGAGGTCACCATCCTGGGTGTGGGGGCAATCGTTGCCATCATCTGGTTTATCTGGCAAAAGCGGCGGAAAAACCATCTGGATAAATAAGCACGACAAAGCCCTGCGAGCGAGCGCAGGGCTTTCTTAGTGTATAAGAATTAATAAATTTGGACATCCCATACAGCCGCTAGAAAAGTGTTCGGGGCCCCGCCCGGCGAAAAAAGGGACCCCACTCGGCT